>CAIXHJ010000521.1 GCA_903919165.1 uncultured Holophagaceae bacterium | reverse complement strand
GGCTGTTCTTCAGTGGCTTCTCCTACATGAGTATTCTGTCCTTCGCCGACATGAAGCTGTTCCGTCGCCTGGCCATGGAAGAGCCCGCCGATGATGCCCAGAGCGCCTCGAACTTCGTCCAGTAGGCAGGAGCCCGTCCAGGTATTTTGAGCGCCCCGCGATGTCATCCGATGCTCGGATAGACTCCTTGGTCGATCGATAAGTGTCCCTGGCCCACCCACGGATCCTCCCGCCTTCGGGGGCAGCCCTGCGATCAAGGCCAAAGTGGCCTCTCCGCCCCGTCTCGTCGCTACAAGGATTTTTTCCAGACCATGATCGACCTCCATTGCCATACCCTCCACTCGGACGGCACAGACACGCCGGAAGGGCTGGCTCTGCTCGGGGATCAGGCGCGCCTCACGGCACTCTGCCTCACGGACCATGACACCCTCGGCGGCATTCCTGCTTTCCTGGCCATGCAGACCCGAGTAAAGGTGCGGTTGCTCGTGGGTACCGAACTCAGTTGCCGGTTCCTTGGGAAGTCCCTGCATGTGCTGGGACTCTTGGTGGATCCTTCTGACGTCCAGTTCCAATCGAGACTGGAGGAACTCCGCGGCCGCCGAGAGGACCGGAATTGTCGCATGCTGGTGCGTCTCGCTGAGTTGGGGTGTCCTCTCACGCTGACAGATGTCCAGGCCCAGGCGGATTCACCCCTGCTCTCTCGGGTCCATTTCGCCAAAGCTCTCGTCGCCCGTGGTTTCGTGCGTCGGGCGCCCGAGGCCTTCGAGCGACTCATCGGCGACGACTGCCCCGGCTTCGTGCCGCGGGAAGAACTGAGCCCATCAGAATCCGCCCGGTGGATCCGCGAATCAGGCGGGGTGCCCGTGGTGGCCCATCCCGGACGATTCGCAGGTGGCGGTTTCCGCTGGGATGAAGCCATGGCCGAACTCCAGCGTCAGGGTCTGGAGGGCCTTGAAGCGTACTACGGCGATTACCAGGCCGCCGAGCAGAAGTACTTCGTGGCCCTGGCCGCGCGTCTCGACATGGTCGTCACCGGCGGCAGCGACTTCCACGGCGCCAACAAACCGGGCCTGCGGCTTGGCCGCGGACGGGCTGGCCTCCAGGTGCCGGATGATCTCCTGGATCGTCTGGAAACACAGCAAAGACTTGGCGCTTACCACTAAGTGCCGATAGCCTGGGAGAGAAGAGGCCTTCATGTCCAATCGAATCCTCCTGGTGGAGGATGACCCCATCAATGTGAAGTTCATCCAGACCGTACTCGTCAAGAAGGGCGGATACGAGGTGCTGGTATCGGAAGAGGTCGAAGAAATCCAGCGTCTCGCCCGCGAGGCGGACATAGCTGCGGTGATCATGGATGTGAGTCTTTCTCGTTCGAGCTACCAGGGCCGCAAGGTGGATGGCATCTTCATCACCCAATTGCTGAAGAAGGATGAAGCCACCCGCCACATCCCTGTGCTCCTTGCCACGGCCCACGCCATGTCCGGCGATCGCGAGAAGTACTTGGAACTGACTGGCGCCCAAGGCTATATCGCCAAACCGATCCATGACCCTGCCACCTTGATCGAGGCGGTGAGGGCCGTCATCGGGTCCTGACCATGGCCATGAAACCTGGACCCCTGGCCTCTTTCCGGTTGCTGATCGAGTATGACGGGAGCCGGTTCCAGGGGTGGCAGAAGCAGGGCGCCAATCAGTCCCGAGAAGGTGTTCGCACCGTTGCAGGAAGCATCGAGCATGTCATCCACGAGGCGGGACTGCACTTAGTGTACCTGGGCAGTGCGGGCCGGACCGATGCCGGTGTTCATGCCCTTGGCCAAGTCGCCCATCTGCACCTGGACTCCAGGGGAGCGCCCCGCCCTGGCGAGTTGCGGCGCATCCTCGACGGAGCCCTTCCGCAGGACATCGCCATCCGCGATGTCCGTACCTGTACCCCCCGTTTCCACGCCCGATATGATGCGGTGGACCGCACCTACCTCTACCAGATCAGTAGACGCCGCAGCGCGTTCGGCAAACCCTGGATCTGGTGGGTGAAGCGGAGTCTGGACCTGGATCGTCTCTCCCAGGCCTGGGGCGCCTTCGAAGGAGACCATGAAATCTCCGCTTTTGCGGATCTCGATAGCGAGGAGGATGGCCGGGTGCGCACCTTCCAGTGCGAGGTGGCCGAAGCTGGGTCGCTCATCCTCCTGCGGGTCCGGGCCACCCACTTCTTCCGCCGCCAGGTGCGCCGCATGGTCGGTGCCACCGTGGCCTGCGCCCTGGGTGAAGAGGAACCCAGGCGCGTCCAGGAAGATCTCCGGAATCCGACGGAGGCCGCCAACCTCTTCTGGGGCGCGAAGGCCGCTCCAGCCTCAGGGCTCTTCCTCGAATCCGTTCGCTTTCCAGGGGATCCGGAGCTTGGACCGCCTAGGCCCACCATCACGATCCCCTGAAGGACATCCTGATGCTCACCCGCGACGAAGCCTGGCAGCTGCTCTGCGACTGGACACCTTCGGAAAAACTCCGTACGCACGCCCGTGCGGTGGAACTCGTGATGCGGGATCTTGCTGCGTCTCTGGAGCAGGACGTTGAACGCTTCGGCCTGGCCGGCCTTCTGCACGACGCCGACTATGACAGCTGGCCCGAAGAGCACCCCAGGCGCATTATCGCTTGGCTGCGGGAGCGTGGGGATGAGGATCTGGCCCACGCCATCAGCGCCCACTATACGCGGTGGGGCGTGTCCTACGACAGCCTGCTGGACAGGGCTCTCCTGGCCTCCGACGAGATCACGGGCTTCGTCATGGCATGCTCGCTGGTGCGTCCCACGCGGACTGAGGGACTGGAACCCAAGAGCGTGAAGAAGAAGCTGAAGGACAGGGCTTTCGCTGCCGGCGTGGACCGCTTCGAAGTGGCAGAGGGCCTGCGGATGCTCTCTGAGGCCGTTGGCGGCACCGAGGACGAGCACCTCGCCCGCATCATCGCCGTGGTGCATGAGCACCGGGTGGAACTAGGGCTTACCTGACGAAGGCCTCGCCCATGATCTCCGCGATGCGCTTCCGTCTCAGGATGAGTGTGCGGAGGTATTCCTGTTTTTCCAGGATGGCCTTCTTCCGGAGCGTGGCATCGGGCGAGGCTTTCGGGCCTTCCAGTGGATCGGAAAGCCGGTCCAGATCCTCCCGGACACGGGCCTCGGCGGCGGCCACACGGATGACCCTGATCTCCCGGTGGCCGGCCGAGGCACCCCAGTTGTTCTCAGTCCAGAGAGGCTCGATAGTGGCCTCCGCCAGCGCCACGGTCTTCCGGCCATCGGGATCCTGCCTCGACTCGAAGCGCACCCTGAGCGCGGCACCATCCCGGTTGTCACCACCGGCCACCGGAAAGAGGTCCGCCCGGTACATCCGATCCTGGTTGCTGATGAAGTTCCCCAGCGAGTAGGCCACCAGGGCCTTGCGGCCCTCGGCCTCCAGAAGCTCGACGGGCTGGAGCATGTGGGGGTGGTGTCCGAGGATCACATCGCATCCGGCCGTCACTAGGGAACGGGCAATGTCCCTCTGTCGCTTCGTGGGGAGGTGCTGGTATTCGTTGCCCCAATGAAGGCTCACCACGACCAGATCGGCTTGGCCTCTGGCCTCTCGCACAGCCTGCAGGGCCGGTTCCAGATCCAGCGGACGCACCCATGGTTCGTTGGCCCGCCGGTTCAGGTCGAGGTTGAAGATATCCGTGAACCCCAGGAAGGCGACCCGGAGGCCCCTTCGCTCGACGATCTGGCTGGATTCAGCGCAGGGGCGGTCCTCGCCGCTGCCGATGGCCACCAGATGCTGCGCCCGCAATCGGTTCAGGGTTTCACGCACACCCTTGGCGCCCTGGTCGAAAGCATGGTTGTTGGCCGTGGAGAGTACAGTGAACCCGCTGGCACGAAGCGCGGCAGGAAGGGACCCGGGCGCATTGAATTGGAAGGGCACGCCCGGCCTGCCGGTGGCGGGCGCCACAGGGGTTTCCAGATTCCCGAATGCCAGATCCGCCTCCCGGAACATGGGGACCAGGTCCGCCCACAGGGCTTGAAAGCCATTAGGATCCAAGTCTGCGGCATGCTTCACGTCCTGGTGCATCAGGATGTCACCCACGGCGATCAGGCTGAGGCTGACCGGGGCCGGAGGTGCTTGTTTCTCTGCCCGGTTGCGGCATGCACAAAGGCCGAGGAGCAGCAATGCCGCGCCCGGGATGAACCGGCGCATCAGGCCCACTCCTCCGGACCGTAGTAGACATCGACTGGCAAGCCCGGAAGGCGGCTTCGCAGGTTCTCTGCGATGGCCTCCAGTTCGAGACGCCGCAAAGGTCTGGCCTCAGGCTCGGGAGTGGGTCTTGCCACGGTGTAGAGCTGAATGGCCTGGAGCCGCCCACCCTGGGCCAGGATGTGTTCCAAGCGGCGGCAGTAAGCCTCCAGTTCCGCCTCGCCGGGTCCCTGACCCCGCCAGTCTAGGAACAGCGTCTGGATGAGGATCGGCCAACGGCGGGCGGTAGCCAGCAGGTTGTCGAGGATGCGCTCGAAAGGGACCTGGCTGCGGCAGATCTCTCGGTAGAAGGACTCGGTGCCCGCATCGAGCTTGGCCCAGATTTCCCCCTGATTCGCCATCAGGATCTCCAGGCCCTTCACCACCTCCGGCGCTCCCAGGCGGCTGGAATCCGTGATGAGCACGAGTTTCACAAGATCCAACTCCCGCTGGGCCTTGAGGTGAGCGACCCGAGCCACCACATCGGCAAACTCGCGAGCTGTCGTGGGTTCGCCGTCACCGCTGAAGGCGATGTCATTGAGTCGCCTCTGCTTGGGATGGGCTGAATCGAAGGGTGGAATCTGATAGATCTCCCCGCTAGTGGCCAAGTCCAATAGCAGGCCCAATTCCTGGTCAAGCAGATCCAGGTCGAGATCTTTCCGCCTGGGTGGCACCGTGCGGTCCACCTCGCAGTAGATACAATCGAAATTGCAGACCTTGTCCGGGTTCAGGTTCACGCCGAGGCTCAGCCCGCGGCTGCGGCGGGAGATCACCGGATAGCAGTAATCGAATTCCCGCCAGACGCGCCGATGATCCAAGTGTGCTTTGGTCAGATCCGTCATGGTGTCAGTACAGCACGGACCGGAGGCCGTTACATCAAAAAGGACACCGGGAAAGCACCGGTGCCCCTGTTAATGGGAAACATCCTGCTATTTCATCCGCTCGGCCAATGTCCTGCCCATGTCCGCCGGGCTCTGGACCACGGTGATGCCGGCGGCTTGAAGGGCCTTCATCTTCTCGGCGGCGGTACCCTTGCCGCCGGAAATGATGGCGCCGGCGTGGCCCATGCGGCGCCCCGGAGGGGCCGTCTGGCCGGCGATGAAGGCCACCACGGGCTTCGTCACGTACTCCTTCACGAACTCCGCGGCCTGCTCCTCGGCGCTGCCGCCGATTTCACCGATCATGATGATGGCGTGGGTGTCCGGATCATCCTGGAACAACCGCAGGGCATCGATGTGGCTGGTGCCATTGATCGGATCCCCACCGATGCCGATGCAGGTGCTCTGGCCGATGCCGAGGGCCGTCAACTGGCCCACCGCCTCGTAGGTGAGGGTGCCCGAGCGGCTGACCACACCCACATGGCCCTGCTTGTGGATGCGGCCGGGCATGATGCCGATCTTGGCAAGACCGGGGCTGATGATGCCCGGGCAGTTGGGGCCGATGAGGCGGCTCTTGGAGTAGTCGGGAAGGACTCGTTTGACCTTCACCATGTCGAGGACAGGGATGCCCTCGGTGATGCAGACGATGAGCTCGATGCCCGCTTCCAGGGCCTCGAGAATGGCATCGGCAGCCCCGGCGGAGGGCACGAAAATCATGGTGGCGTTGGCACGGGTCTGCGCGACGGCGTCCCTCACGGTGTTGAATACGGGGAAGCCCTCGATCTCGGTCCCGCCCTTGCCTGGGGTCACGCCGCCGACCACGTGGGTGCCATAGTCGCGGCAGCCAGTGGCGTGGAAGAGGCCTTCGCGGCCCGTGATGCCCTGGATGATCAGTTTGGTGTGGTTACCCACAAGAACGGCCATGTCATACCTCTCTGGAAATCAGAAGACTCAAGGGTGCGAGAGTTGTTTTCATTTCGGTCACTTGATGGAAGCCACGACCTTCTCAGCGGCGTCCTTCAGGTCTGTGGCAACCGTCAGGTTCAGACCGCTGTCGGCCAGGATCTGCTTGCCCTCCTCGAAATTGGTTCCCTCAAGGCGCACCACCACGGGCACCTTGATGCCGATCACCGTCGCCGCTTTCACGATGCCCGTGGCGACCACGTCACAGCGCATGATGCCGCCGAAGATGTTCACCAGCACGGCTTTCACGGCGGGATCCTGCAGAATGATCCGGAAGGCATTCCTCACGGAATCCTCGGTGGCGCCACCACCCAAATCCAGGAAGTTGGCCGGGGAGCCACCATAGTACTTGATGATGTCCATGGTGGCCATGGCCAGGCCCGCGCCGTTCACCAGGCAGCCGATCTGGCCGTCCAGCTTGATGAAGTGCAGGTTGAACTTTCCGGCCTCGACCTCCTCCTCGGCCTCTTCGTTGAGATCGCGGAAGGCTAGGATGTCGTGGTGGCGGAACAAGGCGTTGTCGTCGAAGGCGATCTTGGCGTCCAGGGCCGTGACGAATCCCTGTTTGGTGACCACCAGCGGGTTGATCTCCACCATGGAACAGTCCTTCTCCACGAAGAGCTTGTAGAGGTTCTGGAGGAAGGTCACGCCCAGCTTGAATTCATCCCCGGCCAGGCCCAGGGCGAAGGCCACCTGGCGGGCCTGGAAACCACTGAGGCCCAGTGCCGGATCCACCACCACCTTGAAGATCTTCTCGGGGGTCTTCTCGGCGACCTCCTCGATTTCCACACCGCCTTCAGTGGAGGCCAGGATCGTGATGCGGCTGGACTCGCGATCCACCAGGAAGCTCAGGTAGAGTTCGCGGGCGATGTCTTCGGTCCGGCAGATGAACACCGTGCGGACCTTGCGCCCCTCGGCACCGGTCTGTCTCGTGACGAGCCGCATGCCGAAGATGGACTTGAAGTGCTCCGCAGCCATATCGGGATTGGCGGCGAGCTTCACTCCCCCGCCCTTGCCCCGGCCCCCGGCGTGGATCTGGGCCTTCACAACGCTGGTTCCACCGAACTCCTTGGTGATCATGCGGGCATCCTCAGCGTCCTGGGCCACCCTTCCAAAGGGCGTAGCCACGCTGTAAAGCCGAAGCAGTTCCTTGGCTTGGTACTCATGGATGTTCATGTTCACTCCAGGAAAGGTCCTGCACCAGTCTAGCGGTCGCGGGGCCAATGCCGCTCCCTGAAGGCCGTGATCCGTGGCATTCTTTGGATTACCCGGAGTCAGCGTCATGGCCCAGTTGGATCGCCTACTCACCCAGATCATCGCGAAAGCGGGCAGCCGCCTGGAACTGAAAGCCGATCGGAAGCCCCGGCTGGAGCTGAAATCCGGGGAAGCCGTTGATCTGCTGCCCAATCCCTTGCCGGCGGTAATGGTCGAGGTGCTCGCCGGGGACGTGGTGCCTTCCGAACTCAGAGCCGCTTGGCAGAAAGACGGCGAGGCTGAATTCGACTATGACCTGGCCGGGCAGAGCTTCCACATTCGCCTCAGCCGGCACATGGATAACCCCCAGATCCAGGCCGAATTCCAGGGGGCCTCGCCCACACCGACGGTCCGGTCTGCCAAAGAGGCAGCTCCTACCGAAGTGGCTTTTACACTCGACACGGTAAGAGCCGCCACCGCTGCAGCTGAACAGGTCCCGCGGGAGATCGCACGGCCTGGGCCAAGTCCCAGGAGATTCCAAGGCCATCCACTGGCGGAAAGACTTCTCTCGACCCTCCTGGAGCAGCAGGGTTCCGACCTGCACTGCACCACCCACGAACCACCCCTAGTCCGGGTCCATGGGGACATGATGGCGCTGGAGGGTTTCGGTCCCCTGGATCCGACCTCCCTGCTGGAGATGATGGAGACCCTGGCCACACCTGCAATATGGCAACACTTCGAGGAGCGCCATGACGCTGATTTCGCCTTCGCCTACGAGGCGGGCGGATGCCGTCTCCGAGTGAACTACTTCCAGGATCGGGTGGGACCGGGCATGGTCTGTCGCGTCATACCCAACCAGCTTCCCGACCCTGACAAGCTTGGCCTGCCGGACCATGTACGCCGACTGGCGACCCTTTCCAAGGGCCTGGTGCTGGTCACAGGGCCCACGGGCAGTGGCAAGTCCACCACCCTGGCGGCCATCGTCGACCTGGCCAACCAGAAGCGGCGGGACCACATCCTCACAATCGAGGATCCAATCGAGTTCGTGCATCCCCGCAAGGGCTGCCTGGTCAACCAACGGGAAGTGGGCACTCACACCGACAGCTTCAAGAGCGGCCTGCGGGCGGCCCTTCGGGAAGATCCGGACGTGGTGCTGGTAGGCGAGATGCGTGACCTTGAGACCATCGCCATTGCCTTGGAAACTGCTGCTACCGGGCATCTCGTCTTCGGAACACTGCACACCAGCAGTGCCATCGGGACCATCGATCGCATCGTGGACCAGTTCCCCTCTGACCGGCAGCAGCAGATCCGCGTGATGCTGGCCGACGCGCTGAAGTGCGTGGTGAGCCAGGTGCTGCTCAAGCGCGTGGGCGGCGGCCGCCTCGCGGCCCTGGAGACCCTCTTCATCAGTCCCGCCATCGCCAACCTCATCCGCGAGGGGAAGAATTTCCAGATTCCCAGCGCCATGCAGACAGGCCGAAGCTACGGCCAGCGACTCATGAACGATGCTCTAGTCGAACTCATCAAGGACAGGAAGGTCGAGCCTATGGAGGCCTACCTTAAGTGCCCCGATAAGGAGAGCTTCATCGCCACCTGCAAGCGGGCCGGAATCCCCTTCGATTTGAGGCTGGGCGAAGTTTCAAGCTAGGCTGGTCGCGAAAGGCAACCTGGATACCACACCAGACCTTGCACGAAGGTGCGGTCACCCCATCCTGGAAACTGGCTTGGACCGATCCTGGCGTGTCTTTCCACCTGCGGGTCCTAATCCTGAAGGTTCGGTAGACAGTAAAAGGAGTGGTGGATTCACGGCTCATTGCAGCTTTGCCCAGGAGGTGCCGAATGACCCTGCGACTGGACAGGCCTCCCCGATCATTCAAATCGATCCGTGGGAAAGGAAGGATCTTGTCCCCACTATCAGTGAAGGACCAGCGCACGGTGGCCGTCCTGCCCTTTCTGGATCTGCGCCAGGATGACGGCGATGAGCACCTGGGGGAAGGGATCGCCGAAGAGCTGCTGCAGGCCCTGAACCAGGTGGAGGGCCTGAGGGTGGTTTCCAGGACCACGTCCTTCCTCTATGGGGGATCGGACCTGAGCCTGGCCGAGGTGGGCCGCCGTCTCCATGCGGATGCCATCCTGGGCGGCGCCCTCCTGGAGAAGGGTGATCTGCTGACCTTGAGGGCTGAATTGGTAGAGGTGGGATCAGACCAGGCGATCTGGTCCAAGTCCTGCGACTTCGAGCGGCAGGATCTCTTCACGACCCTTGAGGATGTTATCGGATGCGTGGCCTCGGCACTGCAGTTCTCGCCTCCCAACCGACCGAGGCGTACGGTGGACCTGGGTGCCTATGAGTTCTTTCTCCGGGGTCGGCATTACTACTTCCGGTTCAGCCGCCAGGGCATGGGATTCGCAGCGCAGATGTTCCGTCGTGCCTTAGAGATCGATCCACACTATGCCTCGGCCTGGGCGGGCCTGTCCAACTGCGCAGCCTACAGCTACATCTACATCGAGCGCACTGAGGACCAGAGGGCTCTAGCGGAATCCTGCAGCCGAAGGGCCCTGGAATTGGATCCCAATCTGGCCGAGGCCCATGCCTCCCGGGGCGTGGCCCTTTCGGCCGCGGGTCTGGCGGCGGAGGCAGAGGAGGCCTTTGAAACGGCTCTCCGTCTGGATCCCAACCTCTACGAAGCCGCCTATTTCTATGCCCGTCACTGCTTCGCCGCAGGCAAGCTGGAGAGGGCCGTCGAGTTCTTCGAATGGGCCGCGGCCCTGCGCCCGGAGGATTTCCAGGCCATCCTCCTCGTGGCCCAGGTCTACCACAGCTTGGGTGTGGAGGACGAAGCTGAGCGGGCCCGGCGACGGGGCCTGGCCTTGGTGGAGGAAAGGCTGCAACGGGCTCCGGATGACGTGCGCGCTCGCTATCTGGGTGCCAACGCCCTGGTGGCCCTGGGTGAATGCGGGAAGGGTCTTGCCTGGGCCAGGATGGCCCGGAGCATGGACCCGAACGATCCGATGCTCCTCTACAACCTGGGGTGCATCCACGCCCTGGCAGGCGATCCCGAGGAAGCGTTGGACTGTCTGAGTTGGGCCGTGGCCGGTGGGCTATCCCAAAAGAACTGGTTCCTCCACGATGGCGACCTGGATTCCATCCGTTCCCACCCACGGTTCCAGGAACTGATGACCTTGCTGGATGACTGAAGGCCCGGGCACTTCCTTCACATGCTCCGCGAGAGCAGGGCCTCGGGGATATCGCGCAGCAGCTGACCCGTGTCTGCATCACCGGTCATGCCTGACACGTGGGCCACGGCGTTTCTCGAAGCCGTCAACGCCAGTTCGCGGGTTTCGGCCAGTGCACAGTGCTTGTCGATGAGGGCGCGGAGCTTGACCTCCTCGGCTTGGGGAATGGGCACTTCCTCGCCTCGGTCCCAGATGGTGCGGATCAGCGGTCGCACCTCGTCGGCCGCTTGTTCAAGCAGGGTGAGCATGGGTAGGGTGAGCTTGCCTTCGCGCAGATCGCTGAAGGCGGGCTTGCCAAGCTGGGCGCTGGTAGCGGTGTAGTCCAGAATGTCGTCGATGAGCTGGAAAGCCCGGCCCACCTCGAGGCCGTAGCCCCGCATGGCCTGGCAATCGGCCTTGTTCCGCCCCGTGAGCACGGCGCCGGTTTCCGTGCAGCCGCTGAACAGAAGCGCAGTCTTCCGTTCCTGGATGTCGAAGTAGTCCTTGCGGCTGGTGTCGAGCTTGAAGAGCACGTCGTTCTGGATGAGCTCGCCCTCGGTCATGCGGGTGGTGACTTCGGCCAGGATCTCCATCATCCGCCAATTCCGGCAGGCGATGGCCGCGTCCATGGCCACCAGGTACAGCAGGTCTCCGAAAAGCACGGTCAGCGTGTTGCCCCAGAGGCGGTTCAGGGTGGGCATGCCCCGGCGCAGCTGGGCATGATCGATGACATTGTCATGCACCAGTGTGGCGGTGTGGATCAGCTCGAACACCGCGCCGAAGCGCACGTCATCGTGGTTCTGCACACCGCAGAACCGCGATGACAGCAGCACCAGGGCGGGGCGTAGCCGCTTGCCCTGTCCTCCCCGCACGTGGTCCGCCAGCTTCTGGACCACCTGCACCTCGCTCTGCAGGATGCGCTGGAGTTCCGCCTCCACACCCGCCAATTTCGGGGCGATGGGGAGAAAATAGCGGGAGAGGTCAAGGCGGCTCAACTCATCCCCTGTAATTCGTGAACTGCAGATCCAACCCCTGGTCATCCTTCTTGAAAAGGGCGATGACCTCCTGAAGGTCGTCCCGGCTCTTGCCGCTCACCCGGAGCTGGTCCCCCTGGATGCTGGCCTGGACCTTGATCTTGGCGTCCTTCACGGCCTTGATGAGGCCTTTGGCCTTCTCCACGGGAATGCCCTGGTTGATCGTAACCTCCTGCCGTACCGTGCCCTTGGCCGCCGGCTCGATCTTGCCGTAGACCATGCTCCGGATGCTGACACCCCGCTTGTGCAGCTTGGTCTGCAGCACATCGATGACTGCCTTGAGCTTGACTTCGTCATCGCTGCTGAGCACGAGGACCTTGTCATCCTTGAGCTCGATCTTCGATACGGACCCCTTGAAGTCGTAGCGCTGACCGATCTCCTTCATAGCTTGGGACAGGGCATTCTTCACCTCGTCCAGGTCCACCTTGCATATGACATCGAAGGAACATTCACTGGCCATGGGGCGCTCCTTAATTGGATCCAGCCATCAGACTAGCTCCTCGCCTAGTCTAAGGAACAGACGGGGGCGAGAGTTCACGGCTTGGCCCCGCCCCCGAGGCTTCGGAAGAAGGCCACTGTGCTGAGGCGGACACCCACCAGTATCACGGCTTCGTCCTTCCCGTGGCGGCCCTTGTTGACCGAACCCTCCATGTAGAAATCGCCACTGGCGCCCTCGGAGCCGAACTGGGTGAGCACGACCCGACCCCGCAGGAATAGCCTGTCCGGGTCGTGGAAGAGCGGGTCGCGGAGATAGGACCACTCGGCGAACGAGCCCTTCAATGCGCCCACCTCCTGGCGGGTGGTCAAGCCCAATTTGAACTCATTGCGGAAATGGTCCCGGGAAGTGCTCGTCAGATCCGCCTGGACCACGGGCTGGCTGTACCCCACCACACCAGCCGAGCCCACCACGCCCCAGCTCACACGCTCGGTGAGGGTCTCCATCCACCAGATTCCCGCTTCGCCGTGGAACTGGCCGCTGCTGGTGATCACATTGACGGCATCCGAACTCTCCAGGCTCGAGGACTGGAACGAAAGGGTGCTGAACACCTCCCACCAGGTGTCCTGGGCCGGGCGACGGAAGGTCTGGCGGATGTCCAGGGCCACGGAGGGCCTGGATTTGGAGAAGAAGGAGCCGTTCGGGTCCTGTTCGCTGAACAGGCTGGAGAACTGGAAGCCGCCATAGAGATCCACCTTGAGCTCGTCCGCGTCGAGTTTCAGGGGATCCTCCTCCCATCGGGTCCGGGCAATGACCTTGTCCATCTCCCGGAATGTCGCCAGCAGGCTGGCCTGGCTGTCCACCAGTACCTGGCCCTTGGCGAGGTACGGGGAGTGTTCCCTCTCCAACGTATTCCTCAGGGACTGGGACTCCCGCAAGCCACGCTCCACCTCAAGAATGCGATGGTGGAGTTCGCGCTGTTTGGCGCGCAGCGCCTTGAAGAAGGCCTTCCGTTCCGTGGGAGCCAGGGCACGGACGGCTGCATTCAGCTCGGATTCGAACTGGGGGTTGGGGACGCCCGCAATCTGGCAAGACGGTACGATCGGAGCGGGTGTCTGAGCCATCAGAGCAGCAGGACCAAGCAGGAGCAGGGCGGAACGGGCCACTTCAAGCCTCCAGTTGCCGGAGCAGGGCGGGCCAGCCTTCCCAGAGGCTGAGGAGTTGGAAGGCGGTGAGAACCAGGGCGTGGTGGATTTCCCCGCGGCGCATGCGGGCCTGCCATTCGGGCCAGGCGACGGCCCAGACCTGCAGCTCCTCCGCCGGATCCAGTTCCAGGGCCCCGTCGGGATCACAGTCCAGAGCCAAGAAGGTATAGCAACGGTTGTTCTGAGTGGCAGGATTGGGCGTGCAGGATCCCAGGGCCACCCACTGCCCCGACACGAATCCTGTTTCCTCCCGCAGTTCGCGCCGTGCCGCCTCGGAAGGGATCTCCCCGGGATCGCATCCCCCCCCTGGAATCTCGAGCGTCGCGGCATCGATACCGTGGCGGAACTGCTCCACCACCAGCAGCTCGCCAGGCCGCGTGAAGGCCACCACGTTCACCCAATCTGGTCCCTGCAAGCGGTAGAAGGCATGCTCCATGCCCGTGTGAGGGCTTCGCCGCTGGGCCACGATCTGCTGGAACAGCCGCGAATCCTGCCGGATGCTCTCGGACTCCTGGGCCCATGGGGTCGCGGGATTGAACCCAGCGGAATGACGGTGCAGCAGCTTCATCAGTACCTCGGCACCCTGGGGTCCAGCCGACTGTAGGCGTCGATGCCACCCGAAAGGTGGGCCAACATCGTAAACCCAGCCGCACTGAGAAGACCAAGGGCATACAGACTACGAACGCCGTGGTGGCAGTAGGTGGCCAGGGGCCTGGCCGAATCCAATTCCCCTACACGATCCGCCAGCTCCCCCATCGGGATGAGCAGTGCCCCCGGAAGGCGTGCTAGCTCATACTCCCAGCGTTCACGGACATCCAGGATCTGGACCTCGGTAGGATCGAGAGCCCTGAATGCCTGGGCGTCAAGGTTGGATGCGGTTTCAAACATGAAATCCACGCTCCATTGATCCTCCCACGATGCCATCCAGCATCGGTCTGCCTCCCATGGCACCCCCCTCGATCTATCTTAGGGGCCGTTGCGGAATTACCGGTGCTTTTCTGGTTGTTCCGTTAGGGCCCCTCTTGCCGTCCTCGCCATCGGAACGGACTGGTGGTTTTTGTACGACGGCATACTTCAAGGTCGCCTCTGGCTCTGCTATGGTTCGGCCCATGCATCCTTCCCGGTTCGCCCCCGCCCTGGTCCTCATCCTGACATTGGCCGGGTGCCAGTCCGAAGACCCGCGGCTTCCGGCCAATCTCTACGAGGAAGCCCGGAAGTTGAACCTCGAAGGGCGCAGCCTTGAGGCCCGGGCGATGATGAAACAGCTTACGGAACGCTATCCGGATACGGAGGCAGCCCGACAGGCCAAGCGCGACCTCTACCTCATCGAGGCCTTCGTGAACCGCGACATATCAGACCGCCAGAAGCAGGTGCGCGCTGCCATGAAGCGCATCACGGATGCCTTGATCCGCTACAGGGCCAAGAAAGGCGAGTACCCCTTGTCGTTGAACGATCTTTTGCCGGAGTACCTCGACCGGGTGCCCGAAGCGCCCTGGGGTCATCCCTTCCTATACCGTCCCTATGTCGCCCGTCCCATCGAGAACATCCAGGTCAAGCGGGGGCCTGCCAGACAGAAATTCAACACCAAATCCGACGGCTACTACATGGCCTGCCTCGGCACCGACCTCCAGCCCGGCGGTGAAGGCCTCGCTGCCGACATCCTCGTCAAGGACGGGGTCCCTTGGGGTGAGTCAGCCTTCCCGCCAATTCCGCAGCCTCAGCCTGTACGTTGAGGTTCCAATTAGCCTGGTGGCAGGCTGCGCACCTGCGTGCGCAGTTAACCAACTACGACCCATGGCCGCATTTTGCAGATGTTGCCGAGGCGCAGCGAGCTACCTCACTTCCCAATCCAGGATCACCTTCCCGCTCTGCCCGCTCCGCATGGCATCGAAGCCCTTCTGGAAATCATCGATGCTGAACCGGTGGGTTATGACGGGCGTGATGTCCAGGCCGCTCTGGAGCATGGCGGCCATTTTGTACCAGGTCTCGAACATCTCCCGACCGTAGATTCCCTTCAGGATCAGTCCCTTGAAGATCACCTGACTCCAGTCCACGGCGCAGTCGCCCGGCAGGATGCCCAGCAGCGCCACGCGACCGCCGTGGTGCATGGCCTCCAGCATGGACTCGAAAGCGTTGCGATTGCCGCTCATCTCCAGGCCGACGTCGAAGCCCTCGCTCATGTGGAGGTCCTTCATCACCTCGGGAAGGTCTTTCTTCATGGGATTCACGGCCAGTGTGGCGCCCATCTTCCGGGCCAGCTCGAGCCGGTACTCGTTCACGTCCGTAATGACCACGTGGCGGGCACCCACGTGCTTGGCGATGGCCACGGCCATGATGCCGATGGGGCCCGCGCCCGTGATCAGCACATCCTCGCCCACCATGTCGAAGCTGAGAGCCGTGTGGGCGGCATTGCCATACGGGTCGAAGATGGAGGCCGCCTCGTCCGACACATTGTCTGGCACCTTGAACACGTTGAAGGCCGGAAGACTGAGGTACTCCGCGAAGGAGCCGGTGCGGTTGACGCCCACGCCCACGGTGTTGCGACACAGGTGGCGCTTGCCCGCGCGGCAGTTCCGGCAGTGGCCGCAGGTGATGTGGCCTTCGCCGCTGACCCGGTCCCCAGGATGGTAGCCCTCCACCTCGTCACCCACCTTCTCGATGACGCCGACATACTCGTGGCCCACTACCATGGGGACCGGGATGGTCTTTTGGGCCCAGTCGTCCCAGTTGTAGATGTGGACATCCGTGCCGCAGATGGCGCTCTTGTGGATCCGGATCAACACGTCGTTCGGTCCCATCTCGGGCATGGGGGCTTCGCCCATCCAGATGCCTTCCTCACGCTTAGACTTCAGCAGGGCTTTCATGGGCGCCTCCGACCCTTTCATTTTCACCACCCTGGAGAAGGGGAGCAAGAATCCGGATAAGCGTTTGACGATCTGTGAAACAACCAGATATCATCCATCCAGGTACTTTATGACCCTCCCTTCCCTGCGGCCCAACCGCAATCCCAATCGGCTCCCCCGCGCGGATCGCGCGTGGGCCGGTGAGGGTCTCTCTTAGATTCCTGATTTCCCGGACCACCCCCGATTCGCGACAGCGGATCGGGGTTTTTCTTTTGGAGTTTGTGATGTGCGGCATCCTCACCATCCTCGGCATCGATCCGGTGCGGTCGAACCCTGCGGAACTCCGCCGCCAGGCCCTGTCCATGGCCCGGAAGCTCCGGCACCGGGGGCCGGACTGGAGCGGCATCTACAGCGATGACCACGCCATTCTGGTCCATGAGCGCCTTTCCATCGTGGACGTGGAGCATGGCGCCCAGCCGCTGATCGACACGCTCCAGGGCACGGTGCTGGCGGTCAACGGCGAAATCTACAACCACCGGGACCTGCGCCACGGCCTGCGGGAAGCCCACGACTTCCAGACTCTGTCGGACTGTGAGGTGATCCTCTACCTCTACGACGAGCTGTCGCCCCGGGACTTCCTCAACCGCATGAACGGCATCTTCGCCTTCGTGCTGTACGACCCGAAGCGCGAGACCTTCCTCATCGCCCGGGATCCCATTGGCGTCGTTCCGCTCTACGTGGGCTGGGACCGGCACGAGAACCTGTATGCAGCATCAGAAATGAAGGCCTTGGTGGGCCATTGCGACCGCATCCGTGAGGTCCCGCCAGGCCACTTCTATCTGGGCCACGAGGCGGACAAGGGCTTCCAGCGCTACTACCATCCGGACTGGGCAGTGCCCGGCCATGTGCCGGACGGGCCCTTCGATCCCGTGGCCCTGCGCGATTCCCTGGAGGCCGCCGTGCGCCGCCAACTCATGTGCGACGTGCCCTACGGTGTGCTCATCTCCGGTGGCGTGGACTCCTCGCTGGTCGCCTCCATCGCGGCCAAGTACCGTGAAGGACGCGTGGAAGAGGGGGGCTCTGCGCCAGCCTGGTGGCCCCGCATCCACTCCTTCGCCGTGGGGCTGGAAGGCGCGCCTGACCTGGCTCCGGCCCGGAAGGTGGCCGACCACATCGGCGCCATCCACCATGAGATCCACTTCACCGTGCAGGAGGGACTGGACGCCCTTTCCGACGTGATCTACCACGTCGAGACCTTCGACATCACCACCATCCGGGCTTCGACGCCCATGTACCTCCTCATGCGGAAGATCCGGGCCATGGGCATCAAGATGGTGCTGTCGGGTGAAGGAGCTGACGAAATCTTCGGCGGCTACCTCTACTTCCACAAGGCGCCGGACGGCCCAGAACTCCATGCGGAAACGGTGCGGAAACTCCAAAAACTGCATCTTTACGACTGCGCCCGCGCCAACAAGTCCAGCGCCGCCTGGGGCGTCGAGGCCCGGGTTCCCTTCCTGGACCGGGAATTCCTCGACGTGGCCATGCGGATGGATCCCTCCGTGAAGCTGCCCAGGAATGCCGCCCGACCCCGGCCCATCGAGAAGTACCCGCTGCGAATCGCCTTCGACGGCGCCATCCCCGACGAGGTCCTCTGGCGCCAGAAGGAGCAGTTCTCCGATGGCGTCGGCTACGCCTGGATCAACGGACTGAAAGCCGCGGCCGAGCGCGAAATCACGGAGGGCATGATGCACGGCGCTGCGGAACGTTTTCCCGTCAAGACGCCCGAAACCAAGGAGGCCTTCCTCTACCGGCAGATCTTCGAGCACCACTTCCCCAGTGCCACCGCGGTGAACTGCGTCCCCTTCGAGCGCAGCGTGGCCTGCAGCACGGAAACGGCCTTGCGCTGGGACGCTTCTTTCGCGAAGATGGCCGACCCTTCCGGCCGGGCGGTCATGGACATCCACGACCAGGGCTACCAGCCATGAAACCTCGCCCAAGTTCCCGCGCTATCATGCCAGAACCATGACACAGCCCCTGATCCCTACGCCCGACGAGCGGCAATACCGCCGCATTCCCATCGCCTACCAGGTGAAAGTGGTTGCCGAGGATCGCATCATCGCCTATCCGAAGGCCCTCAACCTCAGCATGGGGGGCATCCTGGTCAGCGACCGGGACCAGCTGCCTGTCGGGAGTCATTGCGGAGTGGCCATTCTGCTTCCGAGCGACGAGGCTGGGCGGCGGGTCGTGGCCCGGGGAACGGTGGTACGTGCGGATCAGCGGGGGATGGCCATCGCCTTTTCCAAGGCCCTCGATCCGGAAAGCGAGACCTCCCTGCGGTGGCTCATCAACACGCTCTCACCTGGGGCTGAGGAAGCCCTCGCGTCCCAGCCCGGAAGGGTGATGGGAACCCCGGTGGAAGCCGGGGACATGGTGTGGACGAATCGGAATCCAGAATCCGCATTGGCCGGCCTGGTGGACCACATCAAGCCCGGTTCGGCTCGGCTCATCGGAGCCAAGGAGACCTGGGAGCCACCCGTCTTCGAACACTACGAGGGTATCCGCCAATGGCTGAAGGAATCCGTCATGAGCGCCACGGTGTACGAGCGATACCCCGATGGCCGCTGGACAATCCAGCTGCTGCTGAAGGAGCAACACCCCGGGACCTACCGGTACATCGTGCTGTGAGCCAGATCCTCCCATGCCGCACTTCCCTCGACCCACTGCCCTGCGCTTCATAGTCCTGGCCGGGATGGCGGGCGTGATGGCCCTGATCTCCAACGCCCTGTCCTCCTCATCGCGGCGCCTGGCCTGGCGTGGTTCTGTGGTCGCGCTACCTTCCTTCACGCCCCTGGTTGAGCGGCCCACCCTGCCGGAACAGGTACCCCGACCCCAGGCCCATGAAGCTTCCAGGCCGTCTGTCCCGGACCGCCCTACCCCACCCATCCCGCGGCCCGGTACTGCTCCATCGCCCAGCAATCCCCAGGAGGCTGTGGTTACCAGCCCTATCCGCGAGATCAGCGGACAGGAAGCCTGGCAAGCCTTCCAGGCCGGAGTGTCTTTTCTGGACGCCCGCCGCAGTGCCGAGTTCGTCGAGGGGCACATCGCCCGGGCCTGGTGTACCCCTGTGTGGGAGTCTGATCTGGACGACCGGCTCATCTCATTCAAGGCCGCCCGCCGTCCGGGATCTGAAGACTCCATTGTCATCTACTGCAGCGGCGGTGATTGCCAGGATTCCCACATCCTCGCCGCGAAACTGTCCAGCGAGGGCTACGACCACCTGCTTATCTACCGGGATGGATTCCCCGATTGGCTGGCCCAGAACCGTCCGGTTGAAAAAGGCCAGCCATGAAACGCCTGCTTCTGCACTCGAAGCTCACCCTGGTCGTGCGGATCGTTCTCGGCTTGTTCTTCATCGCCGCCGCGCTGACCAAGATCCTGGATCCGCCGGGCTTCGCAAAGGCCATCTGGGCCTATGAACTGTTTCCCGCCTGGAGCCTGAACCCGCTAGCCCTCGTCCTGCCCTGGCTCGAGCTGTTCTGTGGTCTCGCCCTCTGCCTGGGCATATGGATCCGCGCCGCCGCATGGTGGGCCACTACTCTGCTGCTGTCCTTTGGCCTAGCCCTCTCCATCAACTTGGCCCGACATCATCCCGTGGACTGCGGATGCTTCGGCGCCACGACCCATATGAGCGAGGCCGAGCGGATCGCCGACATGCGCTGGTCCCTCCTGCGGGATGTCGGGCTGCTGATTCTGGCCGTGCAGGCGCTGTGGGCCTCTGCTCCGATACGATCCGCTACTGGATCACGCCCAGTTCCCGTCCCACCTTCGTGAAGGCGGCGATGGCATGATCGAGGTCCTCGCGGGTGTGGGCAGCGCTCATCTGGGTGCGGATGCGCGCCAGGCCCTTGGGCACCACGGGGAAGAAGAAGCCAATGACGTAGACGCCCTCATCCAGCAGGCGCTTGGCGAACTCCTGGGCCAAGGGGGCTTCGTATAGCATGACCGGCACGATGGGATGCTCACCCGGCAGCAGCTTGAATCCGGCCTTCTCCATGCCTGCTCGGAAGTACCGGGCATTCTGGTGGACGCGCTGGATGAGATCCCCGCTGTCCTTGAGCAGGTCCAGCACCTTGAGGGTGGCGGCCACGATGCTGGGGGCCACGGAGTTCGAGAATAGGTAGGGACGGGCCTTCTGCCGCAGCCATTCGATGGCCTCCCGCTTGCCCGCGATGTAGCCGCCGGAGGCACCCCCAGGGCTTTCCCGAAGGTGCCGGTCATGAAATCCACGCGGCCCATGACACCGCAGTGCTCCTGGGTGCCGCGGCCATGGGCCCCCATGAAGCCCACGGCATGGCTGTCGTCCACCATCACCATGGCGCCGTGCTTTTCTGCCAGATCGCAGATCTCGCCGAGCTTGGCGATGTAGCCGTCCATGCTGAAGACGCCGTCCGTCACCACCAGCTTGAAGCGTGCGCCCTCGGCGTCGGCGGCCTTGAGCTGCGCCTCCAAATCGGCCATGTCGGAGTTGGCGTAACGGAAGCGCTTGGCTTTGCAGAGGCGGATGCCGTCGATGATCGAGGCATGGTTCAGCGCGTCGCTGATGGTGGCATCCTCCTCGCCCAGCAGGCCCTCGAAGATGGCGCCGTTCGCATCGAAGCAGGAGGAATACAGCTGGGTGTCCTCGAAGCCTAGGAATGCCGCCAGCTTCTGTTCCAGCTCGCGGTGGATGTCCTGGGTGCCGCAGATGAAGCGGACCGAGGCCATGCCGAAGCCATGGTCATCCATCACGGCCTTGGCGGCCGCAATCACTTCCGGATGATTGGCCAGACCTAGGTAGTTGTTGGCGCAGAGGCAGACCACATCCCTGCCGTTGGCTCTCATCTGGGGCTGCTGGGGCGAGGTGATGACCCGCTCGATCTTGTACAGGCCGGCCTCTTTCAAGCCTTCGATCTCGTGGTTGAGGTGGGCCAGGTAGCCGGGATTCACGGGGATCTCCTATCATCAGAAGCTTGTTAGCATACTGCGAGGTCGGAAGGCAAACGCGTCGTTGTGCCGCCAACCTTGCGAACTGAAAAGGAATCCATCATGCGCACCGCCTTCCTCCTCCCTGCCCTTCTGCTCACCCTGGCCTGCAGCTCGAAGCTGGATCGCAGGAAGGCCGAGGACCTGATCCGCCCGATCTACCCCGTGGTGGTCCCAGTCATGGTTCCCGAGAAGGCCTCTGCCGAAAAGGGCACCCCCGCCTACCTGCGACTGACCACGCTCAAGGACAACCTCGACAAGAGCGGCTGGTTCGAGAGCTCCGTCAAGATCGAAGGTGGCCAAGAGACCTTCACGTTCCGTCTGAAGCCCGATGCCCCCAAGGCAATCAAGGCCGCGCCCCAGGGTTTCTCCATGCCGGCGGCAGAGGCGGTCTTCGTGCGGGCCGTGAAGATGGACCCCACCCGCGAAGGTGCCCGCGTGCTCTACGAGATCCGCCTGGAGAAGCCCACGGCCCAGTTCCCACTCTTCGAGGCCCTGCACCAGGAGGTGAGGGTGGGCCAGACCAAGGTCCGCCACGCCACCTTCGAACGCCGCAAGGGCACCTGGGAACTCACCGCCACGGACGAGGTCTTCCACAAGGCGGAATAGGCGTTCTCAATCGGTTCGCCTGCGTCAACCCGCGTTAGGGCCTTAGTGGGTCCTCATGCCCTCGAGTACCCTTGAGGGCATCGAGGTCCCCTTGGAGCACAGTTCTGCCTTCCGCCTTCGCCGGTTCCTGAACTGGTTCCCCCTGGGGCTGACGTACGCCGCCATGTACATGGGCCGCTACAACTTCAACATCGTGAAGAACGACATCGGCGCCTGGTACCACCTGGACAAGGCACAGATGGGCCTCATCGCCTCCGCGGGTTTCTGGACCTATGGACTGGCCGTGGCCTTAAATGGTCCCCTGGCGGACCGCATTGGCGGCCGCAAGGCCATCCTGATCGGTGCCCTGGGCGCGGCCCTGTTGAACCTGCTCATCGGGTTCATGTTCCTGAACGGCCACGTCACCCGGATTCTCCTCAGCATGAGCCTGCTCTGGAGCGCGAACATGTACTTCCAGAGCTTCGGGGCCCTCTCCGTGGTGAAGGTGAACAGCACCTGGTTCCACGTGAAAGAACGCGGCGTCTTCGGCGGCATCTTCGGCATCATGATCAGCTCGGGTTACTTCCTGGCCACCACCATCGGCGCCTGGCTGCTGGCCAGCTTCCGCAGCTGGACCGTCATCTGGTTCGTGCCTGCCGCCGCCATGGCCTTCCTGTTCACCGTGGACTGGTTCCTGGTGCGCAACCGCCCCAGCCATGCGGGCTACGCAGACTTCGACACCGGGGACGGATCAAATGCCGCCTCCGCCGAGGATGCCCCCCTGCCCCTGGGCGACCTCGTACGCAGGGTCTTCCACAACCCGATCATCGTGTCGCTCATCTTCGCGGAGTTCTGCACGGGCTTCGTGCGCCAGGGCGTGATGCTCTATTTCACCGAGTACCTGCAGGAGATCTACCACCTGGGGAAGAAGGAATACCTGTTCTGGTGGACGGGCATCGCCTTCATGGGGGGCGGCATCCTGGGCGGCCTGCTCTGCGGCTGGATGAGCGACAAGCTCTTCCAGTCCCGGCGCCCGCCCGTGGCCTTCCTTTTCTACCTGGTGCAGGTGGGGATGCTGGGCCTGCTGGGCATGACCCTGGGCCAGGGCACCGCCGGCGGCCAGGTCTGGGCCGTGACCCTGCTGGGCCTCACGGCCATGTTCATCTTCGGCGTCCACGGCATGCTCAGCGGCACCGCCAGCATGGACTTCGGTGGACGCAAGGCTGCGGCCTCCGTGGCGGGCGCACTGGACGGCATCCAGTACATCGGTTCGGGCCTCACGGGTTTCGGCCTGGGCTGGATCCTCAAGACCTACGGGTGGGATGGCATCCCCGTCCAGGGCCACCAGCCCGCCCACGCCTGGGTCTGGGTGGGCTCCATCATCCCCTTCAGTCTCGTCGGCGCCTTCATCATGACCCGCCTCTGGAACGCCAAGGCCGGCGCCGGAGCGCACTGAAACTAAATTTAAAACCGCAGATAACGCAGATGAGCCGCTCCAGGCTTTTATCTGCGCCCGTCTGCGACATCTGCGGTCAAAGAAGGATCTTTCTACTTCTTCGTCAGCTGATCGAACGCAGCCTTCAGTCCGCCGTGAATGGCCTTAACCTCCTCGGGCTTCCAGAGCTTCTGGTCTGCCCGCACGAAGGTGGTGAGGTCGTCGCGATTGTCGAACCGGGCCACGGGCAGGTGGTAGACCTTCGTTTCGTGCCGATCCACCGTTTGCAGGATTCGCTCCACGCGGATGGTGCCGGGGCGGTCGCTCTGTTCCATGAGCCAGGCCATGTCGTCGCAACCGTACTGGCCCAGCATGACCTCCATGGGCACGCTGTGGTGCAGGATGCTGCCCTGGCCATCCGGACGGCCCCGCTCGATGTTCTTGCGGCGGCTCTCGGCCGGCTCCACCCAGACATAGAGCACACAGGCCTTTTCGAGGATGGCCGGAGACAGTGTCTGGAAAGCGGTCTCGTAGCCATGGGGCGGACATAGGGGGAAGGCCGAGCCGTTGGCGCCTCCGCGGGCGGCCTCGATGACCAGAGTCCGTCCCGCCTTGTTCTCGGCGTTCTGATGGTTGAGGACATTGAGTTCGGCGCGGCATTCGGCTTCCAGGGCCGCGGCCAGGCGCATCCGGACGCGGTGAGGGACCTCGCCTAGAAGCTGGCAGAGCCCCACCTTGGCATGGGCGGCATCCAGGCGGTCGAACAGGTGCTGGGCGGCGCTGGACACCTCGATCTGGCGGCTGGCCATGAGGTGGGCATGGTCCTCGTTCAGCAGCTCAATGAGGACCGCCCAGGTCCAGTTGTCGCGGAAGGGGCGATCGGGGCCTTGGTAGTAGGCGCAGTCCAGGCCGTTCGCCCTCAACTCGTCGTCGATGCGGTGCATGAGGTGGACGTAGGGGTAGTCGTCCAACTGCAGGGTGGGTCCCATGTGGAAGTCGTTCCTGCACTGATCCGGCGTGAGGCTGGCCAAGTAGCGGCGCACCTCCGACTTGCCCGATGCCGGGAGGCTGAACAGCAGGATGGTATCGAGGAGCTTGCTCATGAAATTCACCGGACCGAACCTCAAGAATGCCATGAGTCCTCGATCCTGACCCGGGCTCGTGTTATGCCTGAAGCATGCGTGACCGCGAGATCGTCGAGCGCGTCCGGGACGCGACGGACCTGCTGGCCCTGGTGGGCTCGGCGGTGAAGTTGCGCAAGCAGGGCTCGGCCCATGTGGGCCTCTGCCCCTTCCACGCTGAGCGCAGCCCGAGCTTCCAAGTGGTGCCCAACCGGGGCTTCTACCACTGCTTCGGATGTGGCAAGCACGGCGACGCCTTTTCCTGGCTCATGGAGCGGGAAGGCATGACCTTTCCAGAGGCCCTGGAGCAGCTGGCCCGAGCGGCGGGCATCGACCTGCCCCAGCGCCGGGAGCGCCCATCCGCCGAGGTGGACCTGGAGTCCCGCATGCGGGCTGCGCTGGATGCTGCCCAGGCCTTCTTCGAGGCGCAGTTGGCCCGGCATGACGGGGCCAGGGCCTACCTCCTTGATCGTGGCTATTCGGGACCCTTCATAGCCGAAGCAGGGTTCGGCATGGCGCCGGATGCCTGGGACGCCCTGGTGAACCACCTGCGCGCCCTGAACTTCTCCGGCGAACTGCTGGAGCAGACGGGCCTGGCCAGCCGCAGCGAACGCGGCACCCTGATCGATTTCTTGCGCAATCGACTCACCATCCCCATCCACGATGCCCGCGGACGCATCGTGGCGTTCGGCGGCAGGATCCTGGGTGGAGGCTCCTCCGGCCAACGCGCGCGCCCGCCAGAGTCTCAGGTCACCTCCGCAAGCGACGTAAGCGGGAGCGCGCAAGGCGCGCGATACGGTGGAGGCCAGCCCAAGTACCTCAACACCCGCGACACGCCGCTCTTCCACAAGGGGGGCACCCTCTTCGGCTTCCACCGAGCCAAGGGCGCCATGAAGGACGGGGCCCTGGTGGTGGAAGGCTATTTCGACGTGCTCCAGCTCCACCAGCATGGCCTCCACCAGGCGGTGGCGCCCCTGGGCACGGCCCTTACCGAAGATCATTTAAAGACCCTGGGCCGCTTCACCCGTCGAGTCATCCTCTGCTTCGATGGCGATGCCGCCGGCCGCCGGGCCATGGAGAAGAGTCTGAGAATGGCCCTACCACTCGGGTTTGAGGTGCGTCTCCTGGAGCTCCCCCAGGACGAGGACCCGGATACTTGGTGTCTCAAGCTGGGTGGCGAGGCCTTCCGTGATCTGCTGCGCGCCGCGCCAGACTGGACCGCTTTCATGGTGGACCGGGCCATGGAGGGCAAGGATCTCCGGCGGATCACCGACCGCATGGGCGCCTTCAAGGACCTGCTGGATTTCCTGCCCTACCTGCCCCGCACCACGGAAAGCCGCGACCTTTTCGCCAGCCTGGCCCACCAACTCCAGGTGCCCCTGCAAGAACTGGACCGCGCCGTGAAAGGCCGGCAGGCACCCATTCAACGACCGGGGGAGGCTCCCGCTTCAGCACCGATCCTGCCGGAACTTGATGACCTCATCCGCGGCCTCCTCCTGTTGAGCACCGCGGGCCACTGGCGGCGTATTCAGGGGGTCCCGCCCGCGTGGTGGGAGAGCCTGGATGGCGCACCCCTGCTCCAGGCCCTGCTGGACGCCGACGGAGACATCACACAGCTTCCGGAAGACGTCGTGGCAGCCCTACGACACTTGGAAGCCAAGGCCAGCAGACAGGACGAGGCCGGCCGGGACCCCGAGGCCCTGTTCGTGAAACTTGAAGGACGCTATGTGGACCGTGAGATCCAGGCCAACAACCGTCTGCTCCAGGATCCTGCCACCGTGGTGGACCCCGCCCTGACGAATCGGGTCATGGCGAGGCAGAATGACCTCCTGGCCCGCCAGAAGGAGCTTTCCCGTCGCCGACGCGCCCCGCATTGATCCTCTCCAGACACCAAATCCCTTGCCTGGAATCGTAGATTCCCTATACTGAAAAGTTCCGGACTCGGCCGGTACATTGGCCGAGTTCTGCACATCCCTCGGCCACCGGGTCCACCGGTCCGATGTTCGCAGCGCTCTTTGAGGTCCGAATGGTTCCGACGCCGCCCCGCGACACCTACTACGCCCTGACCAAAGCACTGATCTCCATCGGAAGGAAAAAAGGAATCCTGCTGGTCGACCAGCTCAATGACTTCCTCCCCATGAACGCCTCCAATCCCGTGGATCTCGAGGTGGTCATGGGCATGTTCGCGCGTCTGGGCGTGGGCATCGGCGCCACGGAGGAAGAAGCCCAAGCCGCCCGAGAGGCCATTGAACCCGAGTTCATTCTGGTGGAAGGGGGCGGCAAGGGCGACAAGGATCTTGAAGTCGAGATCGACAGCCCCGACAGCGACAAGTTCAATGACCCCGTCCGCATGTACCTCAAGGAAATGGGCACGGTGCCCCTGCTCAAGCGCGAGGACGAAGTCGAGATCGCCAAGCGCATCGAGGTCGGCGTCCGCAGCGTCATGCGCGCCCTCTCCCGGTCGCGCCTGGCCGCCAGTCTGCTCATCGACATCGGCCGGATGCTGAAGGAGAACCCGGGCAAGATCCGCGAAGTCGTGGGCCTGTCTGATGAGGTGGACGACGATGAGGATGCGGAGAGTACTTCCGCCACCCAGCATGTGCACCACCAGTTCGAGAAGCTGCTTGTCTTTGATCAGGCCCTGCAGGACCTCCTGGCACTCAAGCTCCAGGTCGACGCAGGCACCAAGACCCTGCCCAAGCGCCGCAAGCTCGGCCGCGAGATCCTCCATGCCCGCGGCAGACTGTCACGCCAGATCCGAAAGCTGGGCCTCAACAGCCTCGCCGTCACGCGCCTCATCGACCGCATCACCCATCAGCACAGCCAGGTGATGGCCGGCGAGCGCAAGTGCCGCGAACTCCGCGACCGCCTCAAGAACCCCGCTTTCGCCAAGCTCAAGGACAAGTACAAGGACGAGCTGGCCCACATCGAGAAGACCCTGGCGGACTTCTTCATCAAGTACGAGACCACCAGCGAGCAGTTCCACAAGGACTTCAACGGCCTCAAGGCCGCCGAGAGCATCAGCCGCGGCGCCAAGGCCGAGCTGATCGAAGCCAACCTGCGCCTCGTGGTCAGCATCGCCAAGCGCTACACCAACCGCGGCCTGCAGTTCCTGGACCTCATCCAGGAGGGCAACATCGGGCTCATGAAGGCCGTGGACAAGTTCGAGTACAGCCGCGGCTTCAAGTTCTCGACCTACGCCACCTGGTGGATCCGGCAGGCCATCACCCGCGCCATCGCGGACCAGGCCCGCACCATCCGCATCCCCGTGCACATGATCGAGACCATCAACAAGCTCATCCGCACCCAGCGCGAGCTGGTGCAAAAGCTGGGCCGGGAACCCTCCAGCGAGGAGATCGCCCACGCCATGGACATGCCCGTGGGCAAGGTGCGGAAGGTGATGAAGATCGCCCAGGAGCCCATCTCCCTGGAGACCCCCATCGGCGAGGAGGAGGACTCCCACCTGGGCGACTTCATCGAGGACAAGACCGTGGTGTCCCCCGTGGAGCAGGTCGTGCAGCAGCGCCTCAAGGAGACCGTCCGCAACGTCCTCAACACCCTCAGCGAGCGCGAAGAACGCGTCCTCCGCATGCGCTTCGGCGTCGGCGACGACGGTTCTGAGCACACGCTGGAGGAAGTGGGCAGCGAGTTCGCCGTCACCCGCGAGCGCATCCGCCAGATCGAGTCCAAGGCCCTGAGAAAAATTCGCCACCCGCGCTACTCCAAGACCCTCAAGGCGTTCCTCGGCTGAATGCGGGAGAACAGTCCGAGTGGGTCGGCGAATTTGTGAGCTGAGAACCTACAGGGCCTCGGGCACATTCCGAAGGGAAACGAACAGGCTGGCTACACCAAGACCCTGACCATTGACCGAAAAAGCCCCGCCCCGGTGGGGCTTTTTCGGTCATTCTGGACCTATCATTTCGGAGCCTTCGCCCGTGCTTTCCAAGGACCAGACCCTGGGGAAATACCTGATCCTGGACCGCCTCGGCTCCGGCGGTTTCGGAGCCGTATACCTGGCCATGGATACCTGGGTGAACCGCAAGGTGGCCTTGAAGGTGCCCCACCAGCAGCAGGAAGAGATCGTGGACCTGCTCAAGGAGCCCCGCATCATGGCGGGCCTGAAGCATCCGAACATCGTGGAGCTCATCACGGTCGAGCGAAAGAACGGCATCTTCTTCATGGTGCTCGAGTACATAGAAGGCGAAGGCCTCGATCGTCTCATTCGTCGCGAGCGGTTCCTCCAGCCTCCACGCGCCCTTGAGATCGGCCTGGACGTCTGCAGTGCCATCGCTTTCGCCCACGGCCACCAGATCCTCCATAGGGACCTGCGTCCAGCCAACATCCTTGTGAACCGTGACGGGGTGGCCAAGGTCACGGACTTCGGAACCTCCCGCGTGCTGGAGATGCAGCATGTCCCCTATGCGCCCACGCGCATCGGATCGCCGCCCTACATGGCCCCCGAACATTTCCGTGGCAGGGCCGTGTTCCAGTCGGACCTCTGGTCCCTGGGCATCACGCTCTATGAAATGCTCACGGGGACTGTCCCTTTCTATGATGCGGATCCGCTGAAGATCGCCGAGGCCCTCTCCAGCCAGCAGATCGTGCCGCCGCACCTGCGGAACCCGATTGTGCCGAAGACCTTCTCAGAGGTGGTGATGAAGGCCCTGGCCGTAAACCTGGGGGAGAGATATCTCTCCGCCCAGGCGTTTCTGGAGGCGCTGCGCCGCCTGAAGGAGAATGTCGCCAGGGAGACCCGCCCCCTCGGCACTGCGGTGCTGTCCTTATCGAACTCCGGGCCCCACCCCTCTCTGCGTGCCGCCACTCAATCCCGGCTTTGCCGCTACTGCTACCGGCAATTACCCCGGATGGCCACGAAATGTCCGACTTGCGGCGAACAGAACTGATGATTTGGCATCCCACCAAGGACGCAGTGTGCCGGCTCTGGGGCCGCAGGTGGGTCCGCCGCGTATCCTACGCACTGGTAGCCGGTGTCTCCGTCATCACGATCGCCCCCTGGCTGGCCACTCGACCCACCGTCGTCCACTGGGCCCTCGGCCGGATCGACACCATGGTCCAGGACGAGACTGGCCTGCCCCTTTCCATCGGGTGGGTCGAGTTCCACCCCACCTTCGGATCGCTGGTGCTCCACGATATCCGCCTGGGTGAGGATCTGCTCACAGTGAAGCGGATTGAGGTCCAGGCGGATTTCTGGTCTCTCCTGGGCACGACCCCCCGCATCCACTCCCTGCGGATCGAGCATCCTTACCTGCGTCTGACAGAGGCCGGTCTGGCCTCCATTAAACTCAAGGACCGCCCGCCAAGAAGTGGCCCCCTGCCTCAATTCCGCCTGGATTTCCTCAGCCTCACGGGTGGCGAGGTCCAAGTTCCCGGGTCCGTGCGAGGCATTCCCGAATTGCGGTACCAGTTCGAGGTGAAGGCCACGGGGCTGGGTCCCAATCGCGTCCGGGTGGATCTGGCGGGTCCCCAGTTGTCATTGAAGGGTCCCGGGGGGTGGGAGAAGGGCCGATTGGATCTGAACGGCGAGGCCTCCGAAAAGGGACTGTCGATCCGAGAAGGCTACCTTCGTCTGGGTGAAAGCCAGCTTCGCCTCAACGGCCTTTATGAACCGGGTAAGGTCCCAGCCGCAGAGAGGGTCGAAGCCCACTTGACAGGTGTCCTGGACCTTGCCCAGGCCGCCCGCTGGTACGGACCATCCCGGCCTTCCATGGTCGGCAAGGTGGATGTGGTGGGTACCCTTCAGGGATCCATGGCTCAGCCGACCTGGACCTTCACCGCTGATGGTCGGGATCTGCACCCACAATCCGGTGCCTTCCTGCCGGGCGATCTGGAACTCAAAGCCAACGGGGGCCTGGATCATGCCCATCTGGATCGCCTGCACTGGGTCTCCCTGCAGGGGGACCTGGAGGTCCAGGGCAGCTGGTCCCGTCGAACCCAGATCCAGGCCACCATTCGGGGAACGAACCTGGATCTGGACGCGTTCGGGCGCTCCCTCCGACTCGAAACCTTCCGGGGCGTTCGCGGGACCTTGCAGGCCCAGATCAAGGGCCCTGGGGCGGGAACTGCCGCTGGTCGTCCCGAGCACTGGCAGGCGTCCCTCAAGGTCGCGCTCTTCCAGCATGGGATGGAGGCTGGTGGACTGGATGCCAAGCTGGACCGGGGCCGGGCCAACCTGGATCACTTCAAGCTGGATTTTGAGACCCTGAAGCTTGATGGCACAGGCTGGGCCGCACTGGACCCACAGGGGGTGATCAGCCTCGAAGGCGAGGGTCGGGTCGTGGTCGGGGCCGACCAGGTGGCTCGGGCCCTGACCGCCTGGAAGGTGGTCGACCTGGACATGGAAGGCCAGACGACCGCCCAGGCCAAGGTGCGCTGGAATCGGGGGACTGGCCTTGAATTGGACGGATCGGGCGAGGTCCTACATCCGCGGTGGCACGGGGCCCTGGCAGACAGCTTGCTGGCCAAGACGGTCGAGATCCGGGGGTCAGACCTTTGGATCAAGGACATCGATCTGCGCAGGGACGAGGGGCGTGGTGGCGGAGATCTCTGGCTGACCTGGGCGGGTGCCGCCCCTGGAGAGGCCCAGATCGACATGTGCTACACCGCCACCCGGCTCCCGGTGGCCGAGGGATTGAAGGCAGCCGATCTGAAGGATGATGAGGACAAGGACCTGCCGATCACCGGCACGGGCAGTGGATGGGTGCGAATCTGGGGTCCCTACGATCATCTGCTTATGATTGGCGCAGCCCAAGTCGAATCATCTGATGTTTATGGGTTCAAACTTCCAGGGGCTTCCTCGGACTTTTGGATGGACCTGGAATCGCTCCGATTGAAACTGTCCGACATTCGGGTCGCCGAACGAATGGACCTGCTTGGTCGAGGGGGCCTCCCGCCGGAAGGCGCCCTGGCCCTCACGGGGCGGGCCGACATGGATTTCGGGCAGTGGACCTGGTCTGTCGATCTCGGCGGACGCCTGGACTCCCAGCTGCTGGCCTTGCCGGGGCCACGGATCCAGTGCCAGGTGGATGCCCACCTTCTCGGACCCATCACCAGCCCCTTCGGAGACCTGGATCTGCCGGAGGGAAAGGTTCTGCTGAACCGCGGCCGTCTCTTCTTCGGAAACAGGAGCGTGGAAGGATTGGAGGGCTGGGTCGGCCTGGATCGGGGCCGTCTGGAGAGCCATCTCGGCATGGAAGGCATGAAACTTCCCCTGCTCGAGCTCCAGGTCCACCAGGATGGCCCTGACCTCTCCGGCCAGCTCAGCCTGAACATCTCCCCGGATAGCGCCCACACGGATCTGCTGGCGCGCAGCTTGACTGAGGACCTTCTGGAGGACCTAAGCCTGTCGGCTACGGCCCAGGGAAGCTGGAAGAACGGCCACGATCTGTCCTGGAGCGGTTCCCTCGACCGGCTGGCAGCCCAGTTCGGAGCCTTCGAGTTGCACCAGATCCGCCCTTCGGCCCTGCATGGCAATGCCCAGGGCGTAGCCGTTGATATCGCCCTCGAGGGTGGCGCCCGCGGTTCGGCGGTCCGGTCTGATCCACAGGCTGCACACATTCGGCTGTCGGGCACGGTCCCATTCTCGGACACCACTCCAATAGCGATCCAGGTCCAGGGCGATGCCGACCTCGCCCACCTGAAATCCATCCTGGACCGAGTCATGGAAGTGGATGACTACAGCCTCCTGTCTGAACTGCATGTCCAAGGCACCAGCCACTTCGACCTCCTTGCCCACGGCACACCCTTTGAACCGCTGCTGGACGGAACCCTGACCCTGGACAAGGGGCAGATGCACCTGCGGGGCTACCAGGGCATGGAGGATCTCCAGGCCCAGGCCATCCTGAAGGATCGGACCCTGACCATCTCCGAAGAGAATCCCATGCGCGGCACCCTCGCCCACGGGGAACTCAGGGCCAGCGGCGCGGTCACCTGGCGGATCGGGGGGTTGGATGCCTATGCCTTCAAGGCATCCCTTGCCAACTTCCAGCTGCGGGACGTGCCCGAAGGCCTGGACCTCCAGGGCAGTCTCCAGGCCACGCTCAACGGCACCGAGGAGGGCGGAGTGCTCAAGGGGAAGTTGTGGGCTGACCACCTGGGTTACCAGACCGAGGTGAAGCTCTCGGACTTGATCCTTCGCAGCGCCCTCAGGGATAGCGGGAGTCTCGCGGGCCTCGACCTGGACGATCCCTTGGAACGGATCCGGCTGGATCTGGATCTGGATCTGCGCGCTCCCTGGAGCTTCGATACCAACCTTCTGAAGCTGGAGGGTCGCACCGAGGGTCCGTTCCAGGTGCTTGGCACCCTCGCCCACCCCGTCCCCAAAGGCACCATGCTGTTCCAGCCCGGCGGTCGCATCACCAACATCTTCCCTGCCGGCGACATGGTCGTGGACCGAGGCACCATTGTTTTCTCTGAATCCCGTCCCTTGGATCCCTTGATCAACCTCCAGGGATCCGTCACTTCCATCCCCGGCTACACCGTGAACCTCGACATCCGGGGCACCCTGAGCAACCTGACCATCGTGCCCACATCCACGCCCAGCCTTCGCCAGGATGAGATCGTGTCCATCCTCATCAATCCAGGGAATGTGGCCAACGTCGGCACAGCAGGGGCTTCCTCAGGAGCCACCCAGGGGGCCATCACTTCGGGTCTGGGGAGCGCAGGCGTCGGCTTGATCTCCACCCTCGCCTTCGCGCCTGTCCAGGACACACTTCGCCGGGCCCTGGGCGTGGATCGGGTCAATGTGGCGGTCCGCACATCGACCCTTGGCACCTCTGAAACCGAATTCACCTTGGGCAAGAGCTTGAATCTCTACGGCCAGCGAAGCGCCATCGTGTTCACTCACACCAAGAGTGGTGAACTGAGCATCGACTCGGGCCAGGTGGAATGGCGCTTCGGCAATCTCATCCTCCAGCTGGGCTTCACCAAGGGGGGAGGAGTCGGACTCACGCCCTCTGGGGAGATCCGGCACACATGGAGCCCCAACTAGGCTGCGGGCTTTAGGCCGTGGGCGATGGGATGGAGACGCGCATGATCACCGTAAAATGCTTCGCCCGATACCGAGCCCTGCTGGGGTTCGCTGAGCTGGCGTTGCCAGTAGTTCCCACGATTGGCGACCTGCTGACCGATCCGAGGCTCGCCCCCCTGCCCAAAGACGCCCTCATGGCTGTGAACCAGAGCTTCGCGGACCGGGCCACACCGCTGGCGAATGGCGATGAGGTGGCCCTCATGCCCCCTGTTTCCGGCGGCTGATCAGCCCTCGCGCCGGATCTCCAGCACCTCGCCCCCGCTGAGGCGCAGCAGATCCTGGAAGGCCGGTTCCCGGCGCAGCCGATCTTCCGGCCGTTCGTCTGCACCGGATCCGCCTGGATCGTCAAAGCTGATCTCCACAGCCTTCAGGCCAGGCAGTGCCGTAGCGAGCGCGGCCAACAGGTGGGGGCTCGCCTTTTCCCGTTCGAAGTCCTGGAGTGTCTGCCGCACATTCCCGGGAAAACGGAACCGGAGGATGGGCGATTCCCAGCGGAGGTCCGCGGCCAGCTGAGGCGCACTGGCCAGGGCCCGCAGGCCGGGTGCCTGACGCAGGGCTTCGCTGCAAGCCCTACGGAGCTGGTCTGAAGTACCTGGAACCGATCGGATCGCTGGGACGGGTGCCAGGGCTGCCGGCGGCTTCATCGCAGCAGCCGGCCGTCGTCGAGGCCCCTCAGGCGCCGGCGCGACCTGGGGGGCCCGGGAAGGGACCAGTGGCGGGCCGGGGGAATGATCTGAAGGCCTCGGGACATTGGACGTGGCCATCCCAGAAACGAGCGCATCCAGTGGCGCCAGATGGGGCAGTTGGGCCGCCGTGATGAGGGCGAGTTCCACCACCACGCGGGGCAGACTGCTGTCGCGCAGATCCCGCTCGCGACTCAAGAGGAGGTTCAGCATGCGGGCCCAGCGGAGCAATTCCTCCGGCCCGCGGGCCGCCCGGGCTTCCTGCTCGAGGCGGTCACGGAATGCCAGCACCAATTCCCGCCAGAAGGTGGCCCAATCGGCGCCCTGTTCAGCCAGTTCCCGGCAGGCCTCCACCAGGGCGGGCGTATCGCCGATGGCCAACGCCGACATCACGCCCTGGACCAGGTGGGCGCTGACGATCCCCAGCTGCTCACGAACGGCCTCCTCCACCACCTTCCCGTCGCCCGCAGAGATCACTCGATCGAGGATGGTGAGCGCGTCACGCATGGAGCCCTGGCCAGCTTCAGCCACCAGGCGGAGGCTCTCCCCTTCGAACGCCACGCCCTCCTGCTCGCACACATGCTTGAGGCGCCCTTCGATGAGGCCGACGGGAATCAGGCGGAAAGGGAAGATCTGGACCCGGCTCTTGATGGTGTCCGGCACATCCTGCAACTCGGTGGTGGCCAGAACGAAGATCGCGTGGGGGGGCGGTTCTTCGATGACCTTGAGCAGCGCGTTGAAGGCTTCCGTGCTGAGCATGTGCACTTCATCGATGATGTAGACCCGGTAGCGACAGAAGGCGGGGCGGGTCTGCGCCTGTTCCCGCAGGACCCGGGCATCCGCCACGGAAGCCCTGCTGGCCGCATCGATCTCGACGATGTCCAGGCTGCTGTCCGGCTGCTCAGCGGCCCGACAGGGCCCGCACACACCGCAGGGCGTGGCCGTGGGACCTTCGACACAGTTCAGGGCCCGGGCCAGGATGCGGGCGGTGCTGGTCTTGCCCGTGCCACGCAAACCCGCGAACAGGTAGGCCTGATGGATCTTCCCGCTCTCCTTGGCCCGCTTCAGGGCATTGGCCAGGGCCTTCACGCTCCCTTCCTGCCCCACGAGGTCGGACAGCAGACGGGGGCGGTATTTCAGGGCGAGGGTCGTCATCAGAGGTTCAGTCTCCCACAAGGCAAGAGGCGGCGTCATGGTCCAAGCCTGTCGCCCCTTAACTCACACGATCAAACAACCCTGGCTGGGTGGCCTGGACCGTAGCGGGGGAGGCCACAGGTTCGGCCCTTGCTTCACGCTTGCGTTTCCGAGGCGGAAAGGCTTCAAGGAAGGCGGACCGGATGTCCGACCTGTAGTCGGGGTCCAGCACCTTCAGCCAGCCATGGTCGGCCAGCACCTTGTAGAAGGGATCCTGCCTCAACAGACGGAGTCCGCCCACCCATGCCTCGGAGGCGCCGCTGGCCCTGGCCCGCCGGGCGAAGGCCTTGGCATCATGCACTGTGAGGAGTGGCGCGACCCCGATGGTGACCTGGATGCCAGCTGCCGCCAGGCGCTCCGCGGCCGCCCAGCGGCTGGGAATGGCGGGGGCATGGGGTTCCACGACCTGGCGCACCGTATCGTCATCGGTGGGAATGGAGAGGCCCACGGACAGACGGTCCCCGAAGGCCCGCAGCAGCTCCAGATCCTGGAGCACCAGAGGCGAGCGGGTATGGACGATGACTTCCGTGGTGGGGCAGAGCAACAGCACTTCGAGGCAGCGCCGAGAGAGGCGGTATCGCCGTTCCAGGGGCTGGTAGGGATCGGTGGCCGACGCCATGAAGACGCGGCCTCCGTGGAGCCGATGCCGCTGGCTCCAGAGCAGCTCGGGGGCGTTCAGCTTGGG
>CAIXHJ010000520.1 GCA_903919165.1 uncultured Holophagaceae bacterium | reverse complement strand
GGTCTATTAACGCTGGGAATCGGCCTCCCCAGGGGCACACAGTGTCCTTAGATCTGGATTATTGGGACGACCTTGGTGTGCGTTGATTTGGCATGAATCGAACAGGATGCAATTACACGGTTCCAGCCCGAATGCTTTCTTTCGTTTGAGGAGTCATGGCGCGGCTGACGGTCAGTTCCACCTTGGGGGCGATCATCACCTTGATTCGCCCTACCGAAGTGGGACGGACCCCCTTGACCATTCGGGGTCGAAGCAGCAGATGGCGCTGAATCCGAAGCATACCGTCGTCTGGGAAGGCCTGCTCCACTTCTGATAGGGCACTCCAGCGGGTCAAATAGCGATTAAGGCCCCGGCACGCCCACACCCGGTCATTCTCCAGTTCGAAATGGGTGATGAGTTCTAATTCCATGAATACCTCCCCATCGCCAGCCCGGATTGGGAAGCGCACGGGTGGTGGCAGCAAAGCCTTCAATTCTGACGGGCTAAGCCGTCGGATCAGCTGATTGCGCAACCGCTGTAGGCATTTGGCAAGCCGGTCCTCGAACACCGGCTTCAACAGGTAGTCCACGGCGGCGAGTTCGAAGGCGCGTACGGCGTAGGTGGAGTGGGCTGTCACAAAGACCACTGGAGGGCAGGTTGGAACTTCCGCCAGCACATCCATTCCACTGGGTCCTGGCATTTGGATATCCAGGAATATGACATCCACGTCGTGCGGCCGATTCAGCCATTGGAGAAGTGCCAGGCCATCTCCGAGTTCACCAACAACCGTGCACTCGGCTTCCTGGAGCAATCGGGACAACCGCTCCCTTGCCAAGGGTTCGTCATCGACCACCAGGGCGTTTAGACGTTTCATGAAGGTATTCTACTTGGATCGCCTTCAGCTGAATGCAAGCAAGCGTCCCTTGACCGGAGGGCCCGACAGAAAAGCTGGCTTCGGCGCCGAAGTGCAACGATAGCCGTGAACACAAATTCTTCACACCAATGCCTCTTCCTACCTCGCAATCCCGGAAGGGCGCCCCGGAATTCCAAACCTCCAGGAAGATCGCCCCATCTTGGGCTCGGGCCCGAAGGATGAGGTCCCCACCAGGGATGCTTGGTGCGATTCCATGTTTGATGGCATTTTCCACCAGGGGCTGGAGGAGGAGGGGCGGCACCTCGATCGAGTCCAGGCTCTCGTCCCATTCCCAAATCACCCTGAGCCGATCCCCCAGGCGGATGGCCTCCAGAGCCAGGAAATCTGAAATTATCTTACGTTCTTCCCCAAGGGGCAGTCGCATGTATTCGGAGGCCCGCATGATGCGCCTGAGCAGGTCGGAAAGATGCCGGATGGCGGTCTCGGCTGCCTTGGGGCTCTTGTGGACGAGCTCCGCCAGGCCGTTGAGGGCGTTGAAGAGTACGTGAGGGTGGATCTGGCTCTGAAGCAGGCGGTTCTTGGCGACCCGGGCTTCGGCTTCGAAGGTGTCCCGGAGTTCGTCGGAACGAGCCCGGGCCGCGACCAATCCCCCCACGAGCATCATGCCCGGACCCACCAGAGAGACATAGAGCTCCAAAACCTTGCCCAAGTTGAATTTGAAGTTCCCATGAGCAAATATCCAGGCATCGATAAGCGGGAGAAGTGCTGAGATCGGAAAGCAGGTAAGCACCGAAAGTGCGAATCCAAGAATGAACTTCCAGGGGGAAGGAAGTCGGCGGGGCAGAATCCAGGGCAGGGGGGCAAGGAAAGCGAAGGCACCAATGTGAGTCAGTGGAGAGGAGAAGGCACTTGCCCAGATCCAGCCGGACCCGATGCGATTGGAAACCCAGTGCCCATACATTACGGATAGGACCCAAAGGGAATAACAGGCTCCTAGGACCCGCCAGTTCTTGGCCAGCGGGAACCAAGAAGTCCAGGGGTTCACCGATCCCGGGGCACTCCCGGTCCTGAATTCGGTAAACCCATGCTTGTCATCATTACACGGTGGTGAGTGATGTGGTGATGGTGATAGAGAATTGCTCACCAGCATGTCTCTGTCCCTGTGCTTCCAGTAATCCAGCGGACGGATGACTGAGTGTCCCGCTTGCACTGCTCGAGCGCTGGATGGATTCCTTGCGGAAGGAAAGGCTGCTGTTCATGGGGGCTCCCAGGTAGCGCCATGGGGCGCAACCCTGGTTCTGAGGCCTGCAAAGACAAAAGCCAAAGCCTTTCCATGAACGGTATATAAACACGACTTCAACCGTTAAGCTCCTCCAGAGATACCTTTCGGAGGTCTTCGCCGTTCGACGGATCGAGCGAATGCTGCCCTGGGTTTGGTTCTATTCTTCTTCACCAAGGAAGCGCCTCCTGTATGTCGTTCCGGCCCACATGCCAAACCGCTGATTTTTTCGTGCTTCGTGCGCCTGGGCTACCGCTGGACGCGCTCTCTCCTCGCCCATCAACGGGGCGGGAGGTTGACGCTCAGGGTCCCTCCAGAATGCGCGTGGAAAAGGATCGGGATGCGTTGAGCCAGATCCTTCGCGATCTGATCCAGCGCAGCGACGTGAGGGAAGCTGTGGCCCTTGCCTCTCCGGATCTTGCCTCACGGCTGGATGTCTGGCTGGAAGGTTCTCTGGAGGGCCTGGCGGCCCGAAACGTGGAAAGGGCTCTGTTGAAATACCTCAGCAGGATGAGCAACCGCTCGACCCCCTTCGGTCTGTTTGCGGGCGTGTCCAAGGGGGCCTGGGGTCCTGCCAGCCGACTTTCGTTGGGGCCCTGGCGGGATTGCCGCAAGGCCATGCGCCTGGATTGGGGCGTCTTGGAGACCTTGGTGGATCGATGGGAGCGGGAGCCGGAGGTCAGGGCCTTGATGATCTATCGGCCCAACTCGAGCATCTATCCTCGCGGGGGGTGGTACCGATACCTTGAGCGCAGGAAGCAGGCAGGAGGACAGGGCCGGACGTACCACCTGGAGGCCGTGGAGACCACGCTTCACCTCGACTTTGTTCTTCAGCAGGCGCAAGAGGGTTCGCGCCTGGAGGATCTTGCAATGAGCCTGTCCCGCCGCATGGAAGTGAAGCCGGTGGAGGCCCAGGCATTTCTGGACCAACTGATCGACGCCCAATTGCTTTGCGGGGAACTCCATCCGCCGCTTACCAGCCCCGATCCCATGGGTCATGTAGTCACTGTCCTTCAGGCCGATCCGGTCACAGCTCCCAAGGCCAAGCTCCTTGTCTCGCTGGGCTTGGAACTGAAAACCCTCCAGAACGCACCCCTCGGTTCACACCCTGAGGGCCATCGCAGCTTGACCGCGTCTTTGGCCGACCTGGGGATTCCGTCCAATACCCGGGATGTCCTCCAGGCGGACCTCTTCCGCCCATCCCCGGACCTGGCTCTGTCCCCCGTGGTTCGTCGGGCCCTTGTGGACGGGGTCGAAACACTCCGTCGGCTGACCCAACCACCACTCGAGAGGCCCTTGGATCGGTTCCGGGCGGCTTTCCAGGACAGGTACGGCACTCGGTGGATGCCGCTGCTGGACGTGTTGGATGAGGAGAGCGGCCTGGGGTTCGATGGGGGAATTCCCATGGATTCTCCTCTGCTGGAGGGCCTGCCTTTTCGAAGCCCGGCCCCTCCCCGCCAGCTTTCTCGCCTGGACCTGGCTCTCCTAGCGCGACTCCCTCGATGGCAGGGCTCCCTGGCCTGGGAATTGGAGGACGCTGATGTGGAAGCCCTCGCAACTCCGAAACCCAAGCCCTTTCCCCAGGCGTTCGCCGCCCTCACCAGCCTTGATGCCGCCAGCCTTGCCGCTCTGGACCGCGGCGAATTCCAATTCTGGATGGAACAGTATTCGGGTCCTACAGCCGCACGGTGGCTTGGGAGATTCGCTTCCGGGGATCCAGAATTGAAGAACGCTCTCCAAAGCCACCTTCGGAAAGAGGAGTCCTTGCGTCCGGAAGCGGTGTTTGCTGAGCTGGTCCATGTGCCCGAAGGCAGGATGGGGAATGTGTTGGCCCGACCATCCATGCGCGCCTACGAGATTCCCTTCCTGGCCACGCCTGGCGTTTCGTATGACCACACTATCTTCCCTTCAGACCTCCTGTTGACCGTGCGGGGGAACCGCGTTTTGCTCGCTTCCACCCGGCTGGGACGGGAAGTTGTTCCCCGCCTATCCTCTGCTCACAACTTCGCTCGCGGGCCCGTCGTCTACAGGTTTTTGGCCCACCTCCAGGATCAGGACGGTGGCCCCGGGGGATGGTCCTGGGGCGCACTGGCTGAACAGCCCTTTCTGCCGCGGGTCACCCGGGGACGCCATGTCCTCAGCAAGGCGCGCTGGAGGATCGAATCCAGGGAACTGAAGGAGGCACTGAAGGGTTCCCCCGAGGGTGCCTGGGGCGCCTTTCAAACCCTGCGGGAAAGCCGGAGGCTGCCCAGATTCGTGATGCTCACCGATGCCGATAACTGCCTGCTGGTGGACCTGGACCAGGTGCTCTGGGTGGAGACTCTGCACCACCTCGTCTCAAGCCGTTCTGCCTTCACCCTCACAGAGTGTTTCCCGGACCCCGACCAGGCCCTGGTCACGTCGCCAGAAGGAAGTTTCGCCCACGAGCTGGTCATTCCCTTCGAGGCGACGTCGCCCCCTCAGCTGCAAGTGGTCCCGTTCCCAAAGATTTCCCATACTCCCAGAGTCAGGGCCTACCCTCCCGGGTCAGAATGGCTCTACCTCAAGCTCTACTGCGGGCCAGCCAGTGCAGATCGTCTCCTTGTGGAACTGGAACCGCTCCTTCGGATGACAAAAGCCGAAGGGTTTTGGGACCGCTGGCACTTTGTTCGATATCGTGACCCGGACCACCACCTGCGTCTGCGTTTCCATGGTCTTCCCATTCAGCTCGTCACGGAACTCCTTCCACGCATCCACAAGCACTTGGAGAAACACTTAGCTCAAGGACTTCTGTGGAAATGGCAAGCAGACACCTTCGAGCCAGAACTGGAGCGCTATGGGGGCTCTCTCGGCTTTGCGTTGGCTGAAGGGTGGTTCTTTGCAGACAGCCAACAAATCCTAAAACACCTGGTTGATGGCCTGACGCCGGAGCAACGATGGAGAGCAGGTCTTAGAAATACGGATGCCATTTGGGGTGCCATGGGTTTGAGTATTCATGCACGGAAAGAGCTAGCCCAGGCCGCCCGGGATGGTTTCCGGAAGGAATTCGCAGATTCGGGGGAAGGGGCTGTGCAGATGGGAGCGAGGTTCAGAGAACTACGAAAGGAACTAGAGTCGGGGTTTCCCCATGCCTTGGGTTCGCCAATTGCCCCAGGTTGTTATGGTCTATCCCCGATCCGGGAAGCCTTCGATCAAGGTCTGGTTCAGGAGGATCTGGCAAGCATCGCCGGGAGCTTGTCGCACATGCACCTCAACCGCTTACTTCGAACAAACCACCGAGAAAACGAATGGGTCCTCATGGAATTTCTGGTGCGTCTTTACGAGTCATGCCTTGCGCGCTTTCCAGACAAATGACCTCCGAGCCCAGCAATTGGTCGGTAAGGTTGGTCATATAACTCGAGGTTCGAATCCAGACTGTTGGTCCATGCTGCTCTTGGGTTTGCACTCCGGAAGGACGGTTGCCGAATCGGCTTCCCCCCTGGAGCCTGGGGCGAAAGTGGTCTCAGGGCTCTTCCCTTGTTCTTCCCCTATCGGAATGGCTACAGGAATGCCCGAAGGAACCAGGGGGCACCTTTTGTGTCGCTCTCTGGCTGGCCCCGTTGCATCCCTGACGCCAACAAAAGGGCCCTCTTGCGAGGGCCCAGATGGAACGGTCGCTTGCGCGCTGGGGGTTTAAAAACCCGTGAAGACCGAGGTTTCCCAGATTGTTTCGGAATTGGGATAGAGCGTCAGGGTAGTCCCGCTCAAGGCGGTGGAGGCGGTGGTCGCGGACAGCGTGCCCTTGATGAAAGTGTCGATCAGGCGGACCACTTGCAGCGGATGCGCCACGGGGAAGCCGTGGTCGTAGCCCTGGTTGGGGTTGATGATGACCGCGTCCACGGTCGCGCCGGCCTGCTTCAGGTCGTACTTGGTGGTGGCGGTGTAGTTGTCGTAGATGACCTGGTCCCCCCGCCAGTTGGCGAAGTCAGTATGGGCCTTGACCAGCATGGCCTTCTTCCCGGTCAGGATGGTGCCGAGCCGCTTGTCGCCGGGGATGGTGACGGTGACCCCGTCCGAATTCTTGGCGGGCGCGACGACGTCGAAAGTCGAGACGTTGAATTTGTGCGCGTAGTACAGCGACTCCGGCATGTACTGGATGGTGAGGCCGTCCAACAACGCGTTGGTGTATTCCAGAGTGGTGGTGAAGGTGGGGTCGGTCACGGCGGTGGGCAGACCGTACTTGGTGATGTCGTATTTGAGGATGTCTTCGAAGACCACGAAATTCCAAGTCGACTGGATGGTCGAGAAGGTGCGGTTGTCGCCCTGCCACGAGGCCTGCTGGAGCGCGGTGGCGCTCATGCCGGCGCTGTCGTTGGTGATCTCGACCCAATCGCCATTGGCCCATGCCTTTCCGGTCGAATCGGTGCCGGCCGTGGCCGCGTTGAAGCTGACCCGGACCCCGCGCGTGCCGATGCCCGTCAAGCTGACGACGTTGGCATACCTGGCGGGATTGGCGATGAGCATCTCCAGGCCCACGCCGAAGCCCATGGAGTAGCCGACCAGGGTCACGCCGGAGGTGGGGAAGCCGGTGATGGTATTCATCACCTTCTCGAAATCCGCCGCGAAGTCCTTCAGCCCGGTGATCTTCTTGTTGTAGCTGGAGTAGCCGCTGCCGCGGTAGTCGAAGGTGTAGACGGTGTAGGCGTCGTTCAGCGCCATGTCGGCCCGGAACACGTCCAGGATCCCCTGGAAGATGGCGCCGGACGTGTTGTTGCCGGGCACGAGGACGATGGTCTGGGGACCATGGCCGACCTTGCGCACGTAGATGCTTTCCTGGGGGTCGCCGGCCTGCACCCCGGCGACGATGATGGCCCCTTCGCCAACGACACCGGGCACGGTCGCGTTGGTTCCGTTGGTCCCGTTGGTTCCGGGCACGCCCTGAGGGCCAGTGGAACCATTGCAGCCGAAGGCGCCGATGATGAGCGCCAGCGTGAGGAATAGAAGTGAGAGATAGTTTCTGCCTGCTTTCATCTGGTGCCTCCTGGGCTGAAGATGCCTCTGACCT
>CAIXHJ010000519.1 GCA_903919165.1 uncultured Holophagaceae bacterium | reverse complement strand
TGGAATCTCATGAAAAAACAGTTGAAGCCTTTGCCGAACGGCCCCGACTGCGACGATGGGAATGTGCCGGGCGTCACAGCTCTGACAGCGCTTCCGCCAGACTGGATGCCAGGAGTCCTGCTTGAATAGCCAGCGCCCGCACCGTGGATTCCTGCTCGCCTGTCTGCTGGCTCTGGCGGTGGGCCTTGGCGCCCAGGACACCACCGTGGTGCTGCTGCGACACGCAGAACGCCGGTCCATTCTGGACGGGAATTCTCCCCTGGCCGAGGCCGGGTTCCATCGAGCCCAGGCGCTGGTGCCGCAGCTGGAGGCTTTCCGGCCCGCGGTGCTCTACACCTCGGACCTGAAGCGCACCCAGCAAACGCTGGCGCCCACGGCGGCAAAGCTCGACATGAAGTCCCTCATCCGGCCCAAGGGCGGCAGCGAGGCCTTGGCCGCGGAGATCCTCCGGGATCACCGCGGGGAAACCGTCCTGGTCTGCTGGCACCACGACCTGATGAGCAAGATCGTCAAGGGTCTGGGCGTGAAGGCGCCGATTCCCTACTGGTCTTTCGACACCTACGACTGGCTCTGGATCGTGCATGTTCCAGCACAGGGCGAAGCCAGGTTGGAGAAACGGTTGCAGTCAGCGCCAGCTGGGGCTGCGGTGTCCCAGGGCTACCAGCACTTCCTCCGCGGCGCGGAGTCCATGGTCCTGGGCCTCTTCGAACAGGGCCAGGCCGCTGAGTTCCGTGTGCGCGAAATGGACGCCTCCGAAGGGCCGCGATAGCGCCAGGAACTCCCGGTCCCAGATGAGGCCAGGCTCCGGCCGCACCATCGCGTGGCCCCAGCGCATCACGTCCAGGCGCGCCACCAGGCCTTCCAGATCCGGATGGGCGGGGCGCAGGTCGTCCATCACCATGCGCGCGCAGGCCGGCCAGTCCATGCTGCGCAGTCGCGCCCGCTCGGCATCGCAGTCCGGTCCGGCGAAGGGACGGTACCAGGTGAGGACCGTGGGCCCGTAGTCCCGCAGGCTCTGGTGAGTGGCCACCACGTAGCCCAGGGCCTCGCTGTCCCTTGGCACGTTGTCCCAGGCCAGCGGAAAGCTCGGCTCCTTTGGCCGGGCCCGGAGCGTGAGGTTGGCCACCATCCAGGGCGCGTTGCGGATTCGGGTCGAGGCGGGCCGAGCCGCATGAAGGCCCTCGACCACGTGTCGGGCCACGTGCTGGGGTCCGGCGAAGATCACGCGCTGCGCCCGGAATCCGAGACGCCGCTGGTTCAGGGCGTCCCAGGCCGTGACCAGGAGATCGTCCTTCTCAGTGCGGATGGAAGTGGCCATCACGCCGCAGCGCAACCGGTCACCGGTGGTTCGGCGAAGATGATCGACGAGGAACCCATTGCCCTCGGGCCAAGTGAGCAGGGGCCGGGAATCCTCGCCGGGTCCCTGCTTGCGGGCGGCGAAGTAGAACAGGCCCGCCCAGGCGCTGGTGGAGTCCAGCCGAGAGCCGTAGTCGTCCCGGCAGGCGTAATCCAGGAACCAGCGCAACCGTGACGACGAAAATCCGCGCGCGTCCAGCCAGGCGCCGAAGGAGAGGCTGTCCAGGGCGCGGGTTTCTGGAGCGTCCGAGCAACGGGACCTCGGGATGCTGAAGGCGGGGCGGCCCTTAATGTCTTTGAAAGCCGCCCAGCGGTCCACTTCCTGGAAGAAGGCATGGTACTGGCGCTCGTCCTCGGCGCTGGCCCCGGCCCTCAGGTAGAGGCCCTCCCACCACTGGCCGTAGGCGAAGAGACGCTCCTCCGGCGCGCGCACGGTGGCCTCCTCGGCGAAGACAGGATCACCCTTCGCGTCAAAGCCATCCAGCACCCCACATTCCTGCAGCAGCCGCAGCACAGCGTGGTTGCCGCGGTCGGGCACCGGAAGGTAGTGCGCTGCCCAGGGGAAGGCGCTCACGTGGTTCCGACCGGATCTCGACGTGCCGCCGGGTTCCGTCTCAAGTTCCAGGAGGCGGAAATCGTCCAGGCCCGCGCCCGCCAGCCGCCAGGCGGCGCTGAGCCCCGCCATGCCGCCGCCCACGATGAGCACGGAGACCGGTTCGAAGCGGTCGGGATCGGGGAAGGCACCGCCACGCAGCCAG
>CAIXHJ010000518.1 GCA_903919165.1 uncultured Holophagaceae bacterium | reverse complement strand
CGGGGCCGGATTGAAGAGGGGAGCCTTCTCCTCCCCTGCTCCGGCCTTCTCGCCGTCCATGATTTCCTGGTAACGGGTCCGCGACACCTTGATGCGAAGGACGCCGGCGGACTGCAGGAAGGCCTCGAATCCGCCCTGTTCCTCCAGCTTCTGGGGCTTCATGGCGAGTCCCTGGAGGAAGGTGAGGTAGTCGTTGGTGGTCACGCCGCGTTCGAAGGTGATGCCACTGATCGATCGCTCGGTCACAAGCTTGACCAGGGCCGCCACTTGCGGGGGCCGGGTGTCCTGGCTCTGCCCATCCACGAAGGCCTTGGAGCCCGTCGCCACGAACTGCAACTGTTCCTGCTCGCCAAGCCAGCGGCACAGGATGGCATGGGCCTGGGCGAGGGATTCCTGCGCACGGGGGTGGGCATCGGTGTACATCTGCAGAGCCTTGAGGGCGACGGCCAGGCTCTGGGCGATCTGGAGGAAGTCGTTCATGGGGGTGTCATCTCCAAGGGATCCGACCATTCTCGGCGCAGTTGGGCGTAGTGGGCTTCGATGAAAGCGAGCCTCCGCCTGCCTTCCTCCCGGGCCAGCTCGGTGTTGAAACTGGCGATGATGCTGCGGGCCATGTCCAGCCAGGCCTCGCCGCGACGGAGAATTTCCCCGGTGGTGATGGGCTGGAAAGCGCCGCTGATGCAGCCAAAGTGGATGAGGCTGGCCGCGCCGATCTTGCTGAGCTTGTCGCAGTCCCAGAGGCAGGCCGTTTCGATGGGTTCAAGCCGCTTCGTGAGTTTCAAACCCACATGGTGTTCGATGGCGTGGCGGACCGCGGGGATCTTCGCAGGCGGGAAATCCGTGCCTGCAAGAATCTCTTCCACGCGCGCCGAGGCATCCAGGGCATGCGTGTCCTTTGCATGGGGATCCTTCAAGCGCTTGGCCGCGTCATGCAGCCAGGCGGCGCACTCCACGACCTCCAGATCCGCTCCAGTCGCGGGCGCCAACCAACGGGCCAGCAGCACGGCGGCATAGGTATGCTCGAAACGGTAGTTGAAGATGGGCTGGTAGGTGCCGTCCACCTCATGTCCGATGCCCCAGAACCGGATCGCATCCGCGTCCGAGAAACGCCTCAGCGCTTGCTCGCAGACGGTCGGCCAGGGGGTCAAGGTCATGATTGGGCTTCCTCGTAGGCATGCAGTGCATCGAGGGTACGGTGGATCTCCTCAAACATGGCGCGATCTGCCCAGGGTGCGCAAGCCTCCGAGAGGCGGTCCATCAAGGGTTGGAGGCCAGTCGCAGGGGCCAACCCGAGGAGGCGGACGCCTTCGAGGGCCATGCGGGCCTCGATGGCCAGCACCTGTTCCAGAGCGTCCACGGCGCGTAGGAGTTTGCGCGCGGAGATGGGGCCCATGCTCACGTGGTCCTCCTTGCCCGCGCTGGTGGGGATCGTGTCCACGCAGGCGGGATTGGCCAGGCCCTTCATCTCGCTGACTAGGGCTGCGGAGGTGACGTGGGCCATCATGAAGCCCGATTCGAGGCCGCCGTTCTGAGTGAGGAAGGCCGGAAGATCCGAATAGGCAGGATTCACCAGGCGCTCCTGCCGACGCTCGGACATGCTGGCCAGGTCGGCGGCCGCGATGGCGAGCACATCGCAGGCGAAGGCGGGGTATTGGCCGTGGAAGTTGCCACCAGACCGGGATTCCTGGGTATCGGTGAAGATCATGGGATTGTCCGTGGCGCTGTTGAGTTCCCGCTCCAGGATCGCCCCGGCAAAGGCAAGGGCGTCACGGGTCACGCCGTGCACCTGGGGGATGCAGCGCAGGCTATAGGCGTCTTGCACCCGGTGGCAGTCGCGAT
>CAIXHJ010000517.1 GCA_903919165.1 uncultured Holophagaceae bacterium | reverse complement strand
ATCACGATCGGCGCGAAGGGTGGGGAGAAGGAGGCGCCCATTCTCGTGGGCCAAGGGGAGATCATCGCGACCTGGACCAAGGGGCAGCCCCTTCGGGGGAGGGGTCTCTTCGCGCCCTTCGACCTGCCGCCGCTGGCCTTCTCGATCACGGACTGGTCCACCGGTCACGCCCTGGTGCTCACCGCCAGGCCGGAAACAAACCTTTACGACCTGTTCGCGGGCTTCCAGTCCGGCGATCGGCAGGGGTTATCCGAAGGCACCGTGAAGGCCATCGTCATTATCGCCCTGGTGCTACTAGCCCTGACCCTGGCTCAGGCCATGGCGGCCATCCTTGGGCTGGTCCTGGCCTGGTCTCTCGGACGGGCCGTCAACGACCTTCACGGAGGCGTGAAGCGGCTCAGCCTGGGTGATTTTTCGGCGCGCATCCGTCTGCGGGGCAAGGATCAGGTGGCGCAGCTCTCCTTCGCCTTCAACGAGATGGCCGCACGATTGCAGACCGCGGCTTCCGAGCGGGAAGAGCGTCTGCGGATGGAAGAGGAGCTTCGGGTGGCGCGGGAGGTGCAGATGCGCCTGCTGCCAGACCTCGAGGCGCTGCACCTGCCCTCAGTTCGCGCGGCGATCCTCCCGGCCCGCGAGGTGGCCGGAGACTATTACGATGTCTTCCCCCTGGCCGATGGGAGCCTAGCCTTCCTCATCGCGGATGTGAGCGGGAAGGGTACCAGCGCGGCCTTCTACGCGGCGGAGACGAAGGGTGTGCTGTCCGCCCTGGACAAGCAGGCCCTCGATCCAGTTGAGGTGGCTGATCGCCTGAACAGCATCTGGTGCCAGGGACATGGTCGCCGCCTCTTCCTCACGCTGGCCTACGGCACCTTTCACCCGCGGACAGGGCGGTTCCAGTTCGTGCGGGCGGGGCACCCGTCCGCCTTCCTTCGTCGCGCGGATGACCGAGTCACTCGCCTGCATCCCCGTGGACTAGGTGTCGGACTCAGTTCCAGTCGGTTCAAAGAGGCGCTGGAGCTCTGCGAGGGAATACTTGAATCCGGCGACAGTCTGATTTTCTACACCGACGGCCTTTCCGAGGCGCAGGCTCCGGATGACACCTTCTATGGCGAGGACCGCCTGGAGGCCCTGCTGGGACGCCCCTCGGAGGACCTGCAGGCGGCCATCCTCGCCGATGTGGTGGCCTTCACCCAGGGGCATCCACTCGCGGACGATCTCACCCTGCTCATCCTCAGTCGCTGACCTGCGCCGAAGGAGAATGGAACAGACTCCCTATCAATCCAGCGTGGCCTTCCTCTCGCCATCCTCCCAGCGCAGGCGCAGGCTGGCCCCGGATGGAAGGACCGCGGCCCGGGTCACGGGCCGTCCATCCGATCCAATGGCCAACACGAATCCCCGGTGGAGCGGGCCCGTGGGATCCAGGCCCAGGAGCCGCTCCGCCAGCACGGCCAGACGCTGGTCCCGTCGCTGGATGGTCCGGAGGGCCGCGGGACCCAGGCGTCGCTGGGCATCGAGGATGCGGGGCAGGTCCAGGTCCCCTGCCGCGGCAGATCCAGAATGGGTGAGCCTCTGCCGGATCAGGGCCAACCGGGCTGCCACGCCATCCAGCCTCCGGCTGGGATGGGCCAGCGCGAGTCGCTGGGATAGGGACCCAAACCGGCCCGAGATGATCTCCAGTGGATTCGCCCGGTTCAATCCGTGGTCCACAAGCAGGTTGAGGGTCGTCTCCAGTCCCCGCATCCGCCACAGGGTCTTGGCGGTAAGAGCCTCGAAGCGCCTTCGCAGGTCAGCGCCCAGGGCCGAGCGATCCGGCGTGGCCAGTTCCGCTGCCTGGCTGGGCGTGGCCGCGCGGCGATCCGCCGCGAGATCCACCAGGGTCGTGTCGATCTCGTGGCCCACGCCGGTAACGACGGGGATCCGGCAGTCCGCCACGGCCTTCACGAGCTCCGGATCGTTGAAGGCCCAGAGGTCCTCCAGACTGCCGCCACCGCGCACCAGCAACAGGGCTTCACAGCGCCAGTACGGATCCTGGAGCTCCTGGATCGCCAGCAGAGTCTCCGGTACACAGCGATCCCCCTGGGCCGCTGCGGGCGCGATGAGCAGATCGATGCCCGGGGAGCGGCGGGCCGTCACCTCCAGTACATCGCGCAGGGCGGCTCCTCCCAGGGCGGCCACCACGCCCAGCCTGCGGGGAAAGCGGGGCAGCGGACGCTTGGGGCGGTCGAAGAGGCCCTGGGCACGGAGGTCCGCTTCCAGCTCCCGCAACCGCGCCTGGAGATCGCCGACCCCAGCGGGTTCGCAGTGGGTGACGATGAGCTTGAAGGAGCCGCTGGCCACGTAGAGGTCGAGGCTGCCCTTGAGGATCACGCGCTGGCCGTTGGCGGGGGCATGGGCCAGCAGCTGCTGCTGCCGGGCCCAGACTGCGCAGGACAGCGCCGCGCCCTCCTCCTTCAGCGTGAAGTACCAGTGGGGTCCGCTGGCCTTGAAATTGGACACCTCCCCCACCACGCAGACCGCAGCGAAGGGCGGTTCCAGCCGGGCCTTGACCTGTTCCAGCAGGCGCTTGACGGAAAGGGGGGCCGGCTCGCTCATGGCCTGCGGAAGCGTCCCAAGCCCACCGTCAGCCCGGTGAAGACCGTGTATCGGGGCGCCCCCTGGGTCAGTCCCACATCCACGCCTGCGTCCAGCACCAGCCGCTTGGACACCTTATAGGCCACGGCCCAGAGGTTGGAGACGATCCGCGCATTCACCGGCGTGGCCTGGATGCCGTACAGCTCACCGGTGATGGACCACTCGTCATCAAGATTTCGCGTGATGGAGACTGTGCCTGCGGTCTGGGTGGCTCGGCCTCCTCCCATTTCCGGTCGAAGGCCAATCCATGATTCCAGCAGGTTCACATCGATGTGGTAGGGGTCTGCATCCCGGCTGAAGAGCAAGGTGAGGGTGTCGATGGGCGCGCCGTTGCCGAGGCCCTGTGCGAAGGATGCCGTGGGAAAGGTGTGGGCCAGCTGGACAGCCTGATCCACGCCGAACAAGCCGTCGTGGAGGAAGCACCACTGCACGCCCAGATTCAGGTCCCCCAGGCCCGAGACCGCAGCATCGCCGACGGGTGCCAGGCGCAGATAGCCGGGGGAGGATAGGCGGAGTTCCAGATCCTTCTCCAATCCGAATTTCAGGAGGGTGGGGGTTCCGAAGTTGGAACCTTCATCGCGGAGCGTGCTTCGCTGCACACCCCACTCCAATTCCGCGACGCCCGGTTGCGTGGTGAGGGCCGGGTTGGCGAAGGTGGGGCGGTTGGGGTTCACCTCGATGGGTGGGTCCTCTGCCCGCAGAGATGGGGAGAGCAGGAGACAGAGTGCCAGTGGAATGCGCATGGTCATTCAGGCTAACGGATCCAGGACCCGTCATGCCAGGGATGCGGGGCATTGGTGGTGTCGCTTCTTCATACCTCGTAATACAATGGCGACACTCCAACTTGAGGTGACTCCATGCCTGGACGCACTCTTTTCCTACGTTGCCTGGCCTTTGCGCTCGTCCTTTGCGGCACCGCGCAGGCCCAGACCAAGCTGCTCCGCTTTCCTGACATCCACGGCGACAAGGTGGTCTTCACCTACGGCGGAGACCTGTGGACGGCCTCAGCCAATGGCGGGACTGCCTTGCGCCTCACCGCCCATCCTGGTTTGGAGCTGTTCGCCAAATTCAGTCCGGACGGCCAGTGGATCGCCTTCACGGGCCAGTACGACGGTGATGAGCAGGTCTATGTCATGCCTGCTTCCGGCGGCGTGCCCCGGCAGCTCACCTTCGATCCCGCCGCCGGTCCGCTACCTCCGCGGGGCGGATACGACCATCAGGTGGTGGGCTGGACACCGGATGGATCCAGCGTGGTCTTCCGCGCCGCCACGGACGCTGACGGCGTCCTGAGCCGTACGGCGCTCTACACCGTCAGCCTCAAAGGCGGTCTGCCCACGAAGCTGCCCATGCCGACCGCTGGTCCGGGATCCTTCTCGCCGGACGGCAAGCGCATCGCCTACTCGCCCATGTTCCGGGACTTCCGCCACTGGAAGCGCTATCAAGGCGGCTGGGCGCAGCATCTCTATGTCTTCGATCTAACCACGCATCAGCAGAAGAAGATTACCGCCAGCCAGCGCACGGAGCGCGATCCCATGTGGATCGGCGACAAGGTGTACTTCGCCTCGGACCGGGATGGGACGCTGAACCTGTATTCCGTGGACCCCGCCACGGAGGCCGTCAAGCAGCTGACCTTCCAAAAGACCTGGGACGTGCGCTGGCCCTCCAGCGACCACCAGTCGCGCATCGTCTACGAACTGAACGGCGAACTGCGCGTGTTCAGTGTTCAGGATGGCAGCGACCGCGGACTCTCGATTGCAGTGCCGACGGATGGCGGCGCGTCGCGTCCCGCGCGCATCAGCGTGGAACGGAACATCGAGGGTTTCTCCCTCTCGCCCAAAGGCGAGCGGGCACTCTTCGTGGCGCGGGGCGATGTGTTCACGGTGCCCATCGAGAAGGGCCCCGT
>CAIXHJ010000516.1 GCA_903919165.1 uncultured Holophagaceae bacterium | reverse complement strand
CACGTCAACAGGAAATCCTTCTGGAACAGGTTCGTCTTCAACGCCTGAAAGGCCTTGAGATTCTTCGCTACTGAGGTCATGAACGGCTCCTTGAAATGGTCAGGCTAGTGAAAGGGATGCTGGAGATGGCTGGAGGAGGCGGCCCGTGGGGGCCGCAGGTTGGGTGAGCCGGCCGTCCTGCACCCGGGTCTCGCCATGCAGCAGGACATGGCGGAAGGCCAGGTGGGAGGTGAAGCCGGGGAAAGCCTCGAAGGCATCGGCCGAAGTGGAGCGGAGCGGGCGCTCAGGCCCCCTGGGATCCAGGACGACGATGTCGGCGTCCATGCCCGGCTGGAGGGCGCCCTTGCGATCGCCGATGCCGGCCCGGTGGGCGGGGTTCAGGGACAGATGGGTGGCGAGACCCATAGCGGCGCGATCCGGATCGTCCTCCCAGATCTTCCAGGTGACGTGGGGCAGAGCACTGATGCCGGGCATGCCGTTGGGCACCACCCGGAAATCCTGGCCATTCCAGTTGTCCTTGTCCCGGGTGCAGAAGGGGCAGTGGTCGGTGGCGATGATATCGGCGGCGCCCTGGCGGATCAGCTCCAGAAAAGACAGGCGGTCGCCCCTCAGGGGCGGCGAGCAGAGCCAGCGGTGTCCGTCCTCCCGGGCCAGCCAGGACTCATCCAGGAACAGGTACTGGGGACAGGTCTCGAAACTGAGATCGCCCTTGCCCCGGTTCGCCACCAGGTGCCGGGCACCTTCAAGGGTGGAGACATGGACCACATGCATGGAGGTGCGGTGGGCGAGGGCAAGCTCCACCACCCGCTGGATGGCGACGATTTCTGCGGCCTCGGGCCGAAGCCGGGTGTGCGTGAAGGCCTTGGACAGGTCCAGCCCCGTGGGATCGACGGCCTCGATGATTCCGTCGTCCTCGCAGTGGATGAGGAACTGACTCCCCAGGGGACCGAGGCTCGTGAAGAGTTCCTCGATGCGATCATAGCTGGCGTAGATGCCCGCGGACTTGTAGGTGGTGTACAGCTTCAGGGTCCGGTAACCGCCGGACAGAAGGACCTTCAGAGTGGCGAGATCGGCGGGGCTGAAGGTCGTCGGCGTGAGGTGCCAGAGGACATCGCTGTGGCTTTGTCCCTCCGCCTTGGCCCGGGCTCTGGCCATGGCCTGGAGGAGGGTCTCATCGGGGCCCTGGGTCACGAAGGTGCAGAGGGTGGTGATGCCGTTTTCCAGCGCTGCCCGCGTGGCGGATTCGTAGGTGTCCGCCAGGTAGTAGGGGCCGATCTGATCATCCACGTGCGTGTGGAAGTCGATGAACCCCGGCAGGACGTAGCACCCGGCGGCGTCGATCTCCCGCTCGACCAAGACCTCGCCCAGGCTGCCGACGGCGGTGATCCGCCCGTCCTCCACCAGGACATCCAGGTGCTGCAGGCACCCGTCGAGGGCCATACGGCCGTTGCGGATGAGGGTCTTCACAGGGGAAGGGAGGCCAGGCTGGGCTCGACGGCCGGTGGAATGCTGATGCGCGAAAGCGGGGCCTCCACATCCTTGAGGCCATGGCCCGTGGCGAGAACCACCACCGGGGCCGCTGAAGAAAACTGGTCAGGACTGGCCTGGAGCTTGATCAGTCCGGCCAGTGCCGTGGCACCGGCGGGTTCGGTGAAGATACCGGTGCAGCCGGCCATCAGGGCCTGGGCCGAGAGGATCTCCTCGTCGGTGACGGTGAGGGTCAGCCCCCTGCTGTCCAGGATGGCCCGGCGGGCGCCATGGGCATTGCTGGGGCAGGTGACCGAGATGGAATCGGCCCGCGTAACGGGGTTGGCGGCATCCGCGTACTTCCCGGTCTGGACATAGCGGTGGATGGCATCGGAGCTTTCGGCCTGGACGCCGATGAGCCGCGGCAGGCGATCGATGAGCCCGGCCCGGTGCAGGTCCACGAAGGCCTTGTGCACACCGCCGAGAATCACGCCGTCACCCACGGAGACGAAGATGGCTTCCGGCACCTGGAAGCCCAACTGCGCCCAGATCTCCAGACCCGCGGTCTTCTTGCCCTCGATGGTGAGGGGATGGTAGGCGGTGTTGCGGTTGAGGCCGCCACGCTTGGCGGTGTACTCCAGTGAAAGGGCGAAGGCATCGTCATAAGTGCCCTTGATGGGCACCACGGTGGCGCCGTAGAGCACCATCTGCACCAGCTTCGCCTTGGGCGCCTTCTCCGGCACGAAGATGAGGGCCTTAGTGCCCGTGGACGCGCATACGGCGGCTAGGGCCGAGGCGGCGTTGCCCGTGGACGCGGCCACGATGAGATCGATGCCCAGGCGGCGCGCTTCGGCCACCACCAGGAAGGAAGCCCGGTCCTTGAGGCTGCCGCTGGGATTGAGGCCGTCGTTCTTCACCCAGAGGCTGTCGAGGCCAAGCTCATTGCCCAGCCGATCCACCCGGCCCAGAGGGGTGTTGCCCACGGGGATCGGAGGATGGAATTCCTTCTCCACTGGACAGAAGAGATTCCAGTCCGGGTTGGCGCGGTCGAAAGCCCTGTGGATGGCGTCGTAGTCGAAGACCGCCTCAAGCACGCCCAGGAGCGGAATTCCGGGATGGTAGCCCTTCCCGCACTCGGGGCAGAGGTAGCGGACCTCATCCCGGGAATAGGTCCGCCCACAATCCGTGCATCTATAGGAGAAAGGGGTCATGGCGGAAGCCCAGACAAAACCCGCGCGGGAGTTGGCTCCCGCGCGGGTGTTCAGTTACGGCTAGAAGTGGAATTCAGCCGCCAGCATCAGGGCAGTCGTACGCTCGTTGTTGTTCCAGGGGCCCTTGCCGGTCCTGGGATCGAAAGCGGCCGGGGCGGAAAAGTTCACGCCACCGAACTTGTTGTTCCAGTACTCGAAGCCGGGGCCGATCAGGAAGGCACCATGCTTGCGGCCGAAGATGCCGCTGAAATCGAACATCAGATACATGTCGCCGACGGTCTCGGCCTTCGTTTCAACTCCGAAGCCGTCCTTGCCCTTGGGGCCGACATAGTTCATCCAGCCCTTGAATTCAGCTGGGATGCCAATGTCAAAGTGCTTGCCCCAGGAGGTCCAGACGACGTACTGGGTCTTGAAAAGCACTTCCTTCTGCACGACGCCGTTGTAGTTGGCCTCACGAGCGCCGCCGATGCCCAGGTTCCAGAACCCGTTCTTAATGTCGAAACCGACCTGGGGGCCCGCAATCATCAGCTTCTTGTTGGAGGCGAAATAGTTGTCCTGGGAATCGAAATCGAAACCCACCGTGAAGTCCACTTCCCGCACCGGGCCGAATTTCATGTTGGTCTTGAAGATCTTCCCGAGGTCGAAGCTGGAGCGGTAGACCACATAGACTTCCGTATTGCCGGGGACGCCCGCCTGGGGCTGTCCCTGATTGGTGGAGTTGCTAGCGGGCGAACTCTTGCTGGCTGACAGCATATTCACGTCGAAGAAGTTGGTGCCGTAGTCCCAGCCGTAGACGCCGCTGAGCTCGAGGCGGTTCTTGACCTGGGTGCCCACGAGGCCTGGATCGCGGAACTGGTTGCTGTACTGGTAGCCGACGAAGGTATCGCTCCAGTTGGCGGCGCTGGCTGGCAGCGCGGCCAGGGCGATGATGCCCAGGGCGGCGAGGGTGAGTTTCTTCATGCTGGAACTCCTTGGGAGGTGGCCCGCTGGGAGGACGGGCCATGGTTGGGGGGTGGAAGGTGATGCAAAGACTCGGGCAGAAGCCCAGAGAATCTTGTTTTCGAGTCAAGATTAGAAATAGAAAACCTAAAGGTCAATAAAAAAATATCCCTGTGGGAAATTTTTTACCCGGGAGCAGTGGCTAGGGGGGGAAGAACCGCTTCTGCGTTGAGCAGGGCGATGAGCGTGGCGCAGGCTTCCAGGTTAACCGATGTGCCCTCGGGAAGGACGGCCCGGGCCTCCCAGTCCACCAGGTTCCAGGTTCCGGCCTGGAGCCGCACATTGACCTGGTCGCTCTGGTAATGCGCCCGCTCGCCGTCCATGTGCAGGTTGTACCCAATCCCGCCCAGGCGGGCTTCGATGGCCAGCCCCGCGGGCCCGCGCGTCAGGCGGAAGGCGTCGCCCTTGGCGGTGCGGTAGCCCTCCTCGTCGATCCAGAAGCGGGGCTTGTCCTTGTAGGGGGCCCCCGCGGCCGGGCAGAAGCTGTCGCAGTTCCCGCACTCGTTGCAGTAGTCGCCGATGTTGAGGGTCTGGACGCGCTGGTTCACGACAAAGGGCCGTACGCCCTCGGCCACTAGGCGACTCTGCCGCTGAACGAGGATGGGCAGCTGAAGACTGAAGGGCTCCAGGCCGTAGGCGAGATTGGCGCGGTTGGGGCAGACGGTGACGCAGAGGCTGCAGAGGTCGTCGCAATCCAGGCAGCGGCTTGCTTCCAGGGCGGCGGATTCGGCGGTGAACGGCTTGAGCACTTCGGCAAAGCCGTGCCGATCTGTCAGCGGAAGCACAGGCACATGCTGGGCCGGGGTCAGGCGCGCCTTCTTTTCCATGAGGGCCGCGTCGGCGAGTCCCTTCTCGAGCAGGGGCTCGGCTTTCAGTGCCACGCCCTGACGGGTGGCGATGCCTTCGGCCACGGCCCGGCCATCGGCGATGGCCAGGATCACGGAGGAGGCGCCATGCACCACGTCGCCCCCGGCGAAAATTCCGGGCACCGAAGTCTCCCGGGTGACGGGATCCACCACCAGGTAGCCATTCTTGTTCCGCTGGATGGCCAGGCCGTCCAGGAAGTCCAGGACGGCCTCCTGGCTGATGGCCGAGATGACCGTGTCGGCGGGCAGCAGCACCTCGCTGCCTTCCACGGGCACGGGGCTGGGCCGGCCCGAGGCATCCCGCTCGCCCAGGCGCATGCGGGTGCAGGACAGCCCTGTGACCCGGCCGTGCTCGGCCACCACGGCCGCCGGGGCCAGCAGGTCCCGGATGCCGATGCCTTCTTCGATGCAGTCATGCACTTCCGCAGGGTCCGCCGGCATCTGGGCCCGGGTGCGACGGTAGACGATGGTCACTTCCCCGCCCTCCACCAGGCGGACCGCGGACCGCACGGCGTCCATGGCGGAGTTGCCGGCGCCGATGACCAGGATGCGCTTGCCCAGGTCCATGGGGGTGCCAGCCCGCACCTTGTCCAGGAAGTCCAGGGCGTCCATGACCCCGGGCGTATCCTCGCCGGGAATGCCCAGGCGCTTGCCCTTCTGGGCGCCGACGCCGAGGAAGACGTAGGGATAGTCGCGGCGCAGGTCCGCCAGGCTGAAGTCCCGGCCCAGGGCCTTGCCAAGGTGGATCTGCACGCCCAGCTCACGCAGCCGGACCAGGTCCCCCTCCAGGGTCGCGTTCGGAAGCCGGTAGGCCGGAATCAGCCCGCCCACCATGCCGCCCAGTTCCTGCTTGGCCTCGAAGACCTCGGGCTCGAAGCCCATCTTGGCCAGGAAGTAGGCCGCGGAGAGGCCGGTGGGACCGGCACCCACGATGGCCACCTTGACGCCCAGCGGCTGCCCGCGCACTTCGGCGGGGAGGGGGCCGGCGTTCTCGAAGGCGAAGCGCTTGATCTCGCGGATGGCCAGGGGTGCGTCGTAGAAATTGCGCACGCACTTCTCAGTGCAGGGATGGTCGCAGACGCTGCCCGTGATCCCCGGCTGGGGATTGGTCCGGAGGATGACCTCCATGGCCTCGGCGGGCTTGCCGTGGGCCACCAGCCACAGGTAGTCGGGGATGTTCTGGTTCGTGGGGCAGCCGTCCACGCAGGGCGCCTCGATGCAGTCGAAGTGGCCCAGGGGGCGTTTGCCCTTGAACTCCAGCGGCCGAACCCGGCGGAAGTAGGTGTCGTCGCCGACGGCCTTCACCGCGTGCCGGGCCAGGTTGAACCGGGCGCCCTGGCCGCCGGAGCGGGCTTGGATGAAGGAGTCGAGGTCCGTGGCCCCGACCTCGTCCATGGCCGCTTCGAGGTTCACCAGGTACTGCTGGAGGCGGGCATAGCCGCCGGGCTTGAGCAGGTCCGTGCAGACCGTCACGGGGCCGAGACCATCGGCCACCAGGTCCGGGAAGTTGCGCGCATCGGCGCCGCCGCAGAAGCTGATGGGCACCTTGCCGTCCAGCTCCTCCGTCACCAGCTCCGCCAGCGTCAGCGTGAGCGGATGCAGGGCCCGGCCCGACATGTACATCATCTTCTCGTTGGCCGGGAAGATGGGCCGATGGTTCACCACTTCCAGGGTGTTGGTGAGCTTGAGGCCGAAGGAGTTCTCGCGGCCTTCCGCCAGCCTGGCCAGGCTCTTCACCATGGCCAGGGCGTCCTCCCACCTGGGGTCATGGCCGAAGGCCTCGTCAGGCACGGTGATGTCGAAGCCGAGGGTGTCGTTGAGGAGCGCCCGCAGACGCTCGGGCCCCAGGAGCGTGGGGTTGAGCTTCACCCAGGTGTGGATGTCGAGCTCCGTCAGCATGAACCTGGCGATGCGCTCGATTTCCGCCGGGGGGCAGCCGTGCATGGTGGAGAGCGTGATCTGGTTGGAGAGCTCCGTGGGGATGGTGATGTCCCGGACGCCCGGATAGATCTTGGCCACGGTGTCGATGGCGGCGGCCAGCGCCGGGCCCGCGTTGCGCATGTCGGCGATGTACTTCTGCACACGGGGATGCTGGATGCCGTCCAGGTTGTAGCCCACGCTCATGCTGAAGTGGGTGCCGGGATCCTTGAGCCCCAGCTTGTGGGCCAGGGCGTGGATGAGCACCCAGCCGTTGAGGTACTCCGTGAAGGATTCTTCGAGCTTCAGCTCCTGGGACCACTCGCAGTTGTAGGTCTCGTCCGCCGCGTCGATGCAAGGGCGGCTCACCTCGATCTCGTCGAGGATCTGCACCGTCTTCAGCTCGATGAACCGGGCCCCGCAGAGCCAGCTGGACACGATGTTCTGCGACAGCTGGGAGTGGGGCCCCGCGGCTACGCCCAGGGGCGCGGCCACGGTGTGGCCGAACATCTCCCGGGCGAGCTTGGAACTGGGAATCTGGAAGTTCTGTTTCGGGATGCCCATGACGGCTTCCCGAGTCTCCAGCTCAGTGAAAATCCAGCTGGTGAGCAGCTCAAGGGGGGCGGAGCGGAAGGCTTTTTCCATGGCGCTTGGATTCCCGGGTGGTTCAGGGGACAGGTGGCGCAGTCATTGGGCTGGAGCGGAAGCGGACTCAGGCGTTGCCCGCGAAGACGCTGGGGAAGCGGGCGAGGAAGGCGGCGCTGTGCTGGAGCTCGCGCTCGTCCAGGCACTCGCCGATCTTGTGGGTGTTCTGCTCGATGCCCGTGCCGAACCCGATCATGGCTGGGTGCTTGTAGGTATCGTTGGACACCCACTGCTTCTTGGCGGCGCCGGGGACGCTGGCGTCCTTGGAGATGGGATAGCCCACACCGTCGGTGCTGAAGACCCAGCGGTCCACGCGGGGCTCCTTGGTGATGACGCCACCGGTGCCCACCTTGCCGTCTACGTTGGGGGAGATGACCTTCTTGTAGGCGCTCACGGCCGCCTGCACGGCGGGGTGCTCCTCTGGGGTGAGCCAACCCAGGTAGACCTGGGGGTTGTTGAGCACATAGCCCTTCCAGGAGGCGTCGGTGTAGGTGGGGGTGGAGACCTCCACGGAGAGGCCGGCCTGGCGGGCGGCGGCCACGGCATCCAGGGCCTCCACATCGGCGCAGGACTGCTCTGGGGTCTCGCCGATGGTGAGGCGGCGGTCGAAGCGGAAGGTGAATTTCTCAGGCACGGCGCAGTCGCTGGGCGTGTCAAGGCGGGCCCAGGAGGCGGTGCGGGTGCCGTGGCCCAGGAACTTGTCGTCCTTGAAGCCGATGCGCTTGTCGTACTTCTCGGCGGCCTCCTTCAGGATGGCCCCACCGAACTCCAGGGGGTTCTTGCCTTCCCAGGGCATGGAGCCGTGGCAGGACTTGCCGGTGACGGCGACCTCGATCTGCATGCGGCCGCGCTGGCCACGATAGATGCCCAGGGCCCCGTTCTTGGAGCAGCCGGTGCTGTCCGTGAGGATCACCACGTCGGGGACGATCTCGGGGGCGGCAGTGGGGAAGACTTTGCGGTTGAGGTACATGGGACCTGCGCCGTCGTTGTCCTCCTCACAGACCGTGGCGTAGGAGCGCACGATGACGCCCTTGAGGGCGCCTTCGGATTCCAGCTCGAGCATGATCTTGGTGGCGATGGCGGCGGAGATCACGCCCCCCAGCTGGTCCGCGGCGCCGCGGCCGAAGATGAGGTGGTTCCACTCGCCCTCGGGGGGCAGGTAGCCCAGTTCCTTGTTGAGGAAGGCCTTGTTGACCTTGGTAGCGTCGATGATGCCATCGAAGCAGTCGATGCCGCCGGTGTTCTGGAGCCACTGGGCCCGGAGCGGCTTCACGGTGTCCGTGTGGCCGTCGATGTAGATCACCTTCTTCTCGGAAGCGGGGATGCCGTCGTTGGGATCCTCCACCCACCACACCAGGTTGCCGAACTCGTCGAAGTAGGCGTCCCCGTCTTTCCGGACGGCCTTGATCGCCACGATCTTCTTCCGGAGGTAGTCGATGCGGGGGAACTCGTGGTTGGAGGTGCCGCACTTGGGGTCGCCCCCCTGCTCTGCTGGCTTGTCCACGTAGTCTGCTGGGATCCGGATGACCTCCTTCAGCATTTCCGAGGCGAGGGGCAGGTATTTGGCTGCCAGTTCCGCGATGCGGGCGTCTAGGTTGGACATGGAATGCTCCAGGTAGGAAGGTTGGGCGGACTCCGGCGCGGAGTCCGGTGGTGCGGCAGGGGAAGGCGAGATCAGGTCTTGTTCTTCTTGCCGAGCAGTTTCATTTCTTTGAGAGGAAGCGTCGTACGGCGGATGCCGTCGAACTGGCAGAGGGCGTTGGCCACGGCGCCGGCGGTGGGAACCAGGCCGATCTCACCCACACCCTTCGCCCCGTAGGGCCCGACCGCATCCGGCACCTCGATCCCGATGATCTCCATGGGCGGCATGTCCTTGGCCCGGATGAGGCCCAGATCGGCCATCTTGAGGGAGACGGGCCGGCCGTCCTTGTAGGGGAACTCCTCGCTCACGGCGTAGCCAAGCCCCATGTGCAGGGAACCTTCGATCTGGCCCTCGTACAGGGTGGGGTTCATGATCCTGCCGGCGTCGTGGGCGGCGGTGATCCGGGTGATCTTCCCGGTCTCGTCCAGTTCCACCATCTGCGCGGCGAAGCCGTAGGAGTAGTGGGTGATCACGTCGTAGCCGGGCTTGGGCGGCTTGCCGGGCGGCACCGTCCAGTCGCAGACCCAGCTGCCCCGGTATTCCTTCCCCACGAGATCCTGGAGGCTCAGGCCCGAAGCCAGGTCCTTCTTGAGCTCCTTGCAGGCGGCGATCACGGAAGCGGCCAGGAGGGAGGTGCCGCGGGAGCCGGTGGTCATGCCGGCTTCGGCCTCCTCGTTGGTCTCCACGAGCACTTCGATGAAGTCCGGATCGATGCCGGTCTCCTCCACCAGGGTCTGCACGCCCATGGTGTAGTTGCCCTGGCCCATCTCGCACCAGCCATGGTGGAGTTCCACCTGGTTCGCAGCCTTGATCACGATCTTGGCGTGGCTGAAGTCGGCCAGGCCGCAGCCGATGCCGGTGTTCTTGATTCCGGCGGCGATCCCCGCGCACTTGGCCGCACGGAAGCGGTCCTTGAGGGCCTCCAGGCACTTGCGGACGCCCACGCCAGCGGTGAGGGTCTGCCCCGTGGCGGTGGTCCGCCCCTCGGTCAGGGCGTTGTCCCAGCGGAACTGCCAGCGGTCGAAGCCGCCCAGCTTGCAGAGCTCATCCAGGCAGGACTCGAAGGCGAAGTTGGACTGGTTGACGCCGAAGCCCCGGAAGGCCCCGCAGGGGGCGTTGTTGGTGACCACCGCCGTGCCGTTCACCTGCACGTTGGGCACGTAGTAGGCCGCGGCCGAGTGGGACACCGTCCGCTCGATCACCGCGAGCCCGACACTGGAGTAGGCGCCGCTGTCCGAGTGCATGGTGGCCACCATGCCCGTCAGCTTCCCTTCCTTGTCGCAGCCCACGGCGTAGTCCATGACGATGGGGTGGCGCTTGGTGTGCATGCGCAGGGAGTCCTGGCGGGACAGATGCACCATGGCGGGCTTGCCCGTCAGCCAAGCCAGCAGGACCGCGTGGCTCTGGGTGGTGATGTCCTCCTTGCCACCGAAGCCGCCGCCGTTCTGGACCTGGACCACGTTCACCAGGGCATTGGGCAGGCCCAGGAGCAGCGCGAGCTGGTGGCGGTCCTCGTAGACGCCCTGGCTGCAGCTGTAGACCTTCACGCCGGGCTGGCCGTCCTTCGCCCAGGGGAGGGCCAGGGTGGCCTCGGGCTCCAGGAAGGCGTGCTCGACCCGCTGGGTGGTGAAACGGTTGCGGGTCACGTAGGCCGAGCCGGCCAGGGCCATCTCGGCATCGCCCAGCTTGACCGAGGCCCGGTGCAGCACGTTGCCCGGGAACATGGGGTGGACCTGGTCGGAACCAGGCTGCAGGGCCTCGAACAAATCGGTGACCGGGCTGAGCACTTCGTATTCAACCTGCACCTTGGCGGCAGCCTGGCGCGCAATCGCCTCGGTCTCGGCCGCCACTGTTGCCAGTACATCGCCCACGAAGCAGGTGGTCTCGCCCTCGGCCACCAGCACGGGCCAGTCCATGGTGATGGAGCCCATGAAGCGCTGGCCGGGGACGTCCTTGGCGGTGAGCACCCTGATGACGCCGGGCACCGCCTGGGCTTCCGAGACGTCGATGCGGAGCACCTTGGCCCGCGGGTGGTCCGAGAAGCGCAAGGCCCCGAAGATCATGCCGGGTTCCTTCATGTCGGCCACGAAGACCCGGTCCCCAAGCACGGCCTCCTGGCCGGTGTACTTGCCGTGCCGGGTGCCCACGCGGCCCGTGCCCTGGGGCATGGCCACGGCCCTGCCCTCTCGCAGCGCCTCGGCCGCGCACTCGATGGAGTCGATGACCTTCTTGTAGCCGGTGCAGCGGCAGATGTTCCCCGAGAGCCCGCCGGCGATTTCGTCGCGCGTGGGGTTCGGGTTCTTGTCCAGCATGGCCTTGGCCTTCATGACGATGCCGGGCGTGCAGAAGCCGCACTGCACGCCGCCCTTGGCCACGAAGGCGTCCGCGAACACGGCCCGCTCCCGCACCGACAGGCCCTCGGCGGTGGTCAAGGACTTGCCCGCCACGTCCTTCATCTTCATGCGGCAGCTCAGCCGGGCCAGACCGTCCACCAGGATCGTGCAGCAGCCACAGACGCCCTCTCCCGAGCAACCGTCCTTGGGGCTGATGAGGCCCGCCACATCCCTCAGGTAGGCGAGAACCTCCATATCGGGACTGGACTCGTAGCTCTTGGGTTGACCGTTGAGCGTGAATTCCATGGTTTGCTCTCCTCACGTGACGACTGCTAGATCCTGTTCAGGTCCGCTCGTGTACGGCAGCCTCGTCCGGGGCAGGATTCTAGCGCCTTGAGAGCCTGGACTGGGTCGCTAATGCAAGTATCTTTTGTCCGTGATCCGGGGTTGGCCTGCTGGAGAAGCGTCATTGGGCTCGTTCCTGCCTCTTGGATTTGATTCGATTCGGAGTGGGGAGTCATCATTGGTTTCATTTTAGAAATTTCGACGGATAGGTCAATAATTTTTTTCTTGCAGTAAATTTTTTTCTATATTTGTTATTTTCAATCCCCCTTGAAGAAATCCATGTTCTGGACTGCCGGAAATACAGCTCAAAACCGGACATCGCCTTCCGACGACCTTTGGCGGATGCCCTTCGGATTGGAGGAAGGCGAAAAAATAAAGAAGAAAATAATATTTTCCCCGCGGTAAATAAATATTGCATCATTGCCGCCAACCCACTAGATTCTTTCCTGAGAGGTCTACAATCAATCCCCCCAACCAAAAAGATTGATCTCGAAGGAGAGAGAGAACCCATGACCAAGAACACCGCAGTCCATCCCGTGGATGAGGTCCTCCCTCCCGGTAAACTCTCGCTGCTGGGCATCCAGCACGTGCTCGTCATGTACGCCGGGGCCGTGGCCGTCCCGCTCATCATTGGCGGGGCACTGAAGCTACCCAAGGAGCAGCTGGCGCAGCTCATCAACGCCGATCTGTTCGCCTGTGGCATCGCAACGCTCTTCCAGGCCATCGGGGTCTGGCGCTTCGGCATCCGGCTCCCGGTGATGATGGGCGTGACCTTCGCCGCCGTGGGACCCATGGTGGTCATGGCCGGCAACCCAGATCTGGGGCTCCTCGGGATCTACGGCGCGGTCATCGGCGCGGGCATCTTCGGAATTCTGGTGGCCCCCCTCATCAGCCGCCTGCTGCCCTTCTTCCCGCCGGTGGTGACGGGGACCATCATCACTATCATCGGCATCTCCCTCATGCGCGTGGGTGTGAACTGGGCCGCGGGCGGCAACCCGACGATCATGAGTCCCACCGGCCCTGTTCCCAATCCCACCTACGGCGCGCCACTCCACCTCGGCATCGCCCTATTTGTGCTGGTCTTCATCCTGATCATTACCCGGTTCGTGAAAGGCTTTTTCTCGAACATCGCGGTCCTGTCGGGCATCATCGTGGGCACTCTGGTGGCCATGTTCTGCGGCAAAGTTAGCTTCGCCGGCATTCACGAGGCCTCCTGGGTCGCCATCGTCCGTCCCTTCCAATTCGGCTTCCCCAGGTTCAACCTCGTGGCCACCGTGACCATGTGCATCGTCATGATCGTAGTGATGATCGAGTCGCTGGGAATGTTCCTGGCTCTGGGCAACATCACGGGCAAGAAGATCACCCAGAGGGACCTGTCGGACGGCCTGCGCGTCGACGGTCTGGGCACCTTGATCGGCGGGATCTTCAACACTTTCCCCTACACCTCCTTCAGCCAGAACGTCGGCCTGGTGGGCGTCACTGGCGTCCGGAGCCGCTTCGTCTGCGCCGCCGGCGGCGTGCTCCTCCTGCTCCTCGGCCTCCTGCCCAAGCTGGCGGTGATCGTGGCTTCCGTGCCCCCCTTCGTGCTGGGGGGCGCCGGCATCGTCATGTTCGGCATGGTCTGCGCGACGGGCATCCGCATCCTGGGTGGGGTGGACTTCCAGAACAACCGCTTCAACCTCTTCATCGTGGCCATCAGCATCGGCTTCGGCATGATTCCCCTCGTGGCCAACAGGTTCTTCGCCCAGATGCCCAAGGCCCTCAGCCCGCTTCTCGAAAGCGGCATCCTGCTCGCGTCCATCGTGGCGGTGCTGCTCAACGTGTTCTTCAACCGGATCCAATCCCAGGAGACCGCGGCCCAGGAATCCGCTGAAGCCACCGCGCAAAGCGAAGCCTGATCCCGATCCCACCCCTTCCTCACTTCCAACCTTCTTTCCATTTCAAGGAGCCGTTCATGACCTCAGTAGCGAAGAATCTCAAGGCCTTTCAGGCGTTGAAGACGAACCTGTTCCAGAAGGATTTCCTGTTGACGTG
>CAIXHJ010000515.1 GCA_903919165.1 uncultured Holophagaceae bacterium | reverse complement strand
CCGGGCTTCAGCCGGATCCCCTTCCTAGGCGACCTCCTCTTCAACCACAACCCCATGGTCTACATCGCATTCCTGATGGTCCCGGCCAGCTGGTACCTCCTCTTCAAGACGCCCTGGGGCCTCAAGGTCCGCGCGGCCGGGACCGAGCCCCGGGCCGCGGACAGCATGGGCATCAACGTGAACCGTGTGCGCTACCAGGCCCTGATGCTTGGTGGCGCCATGGCTGGGCTTGGGGGCGCCTACCTCTCCCTCTGCCAGGCCAAGATGTTCGCGGACGATCTGGTGGCTGGCCGGGGGTTCATCGCCGTGGCTCTCGTGTACTTCGGCCGCTGGAACCCAGTTGGCATCATGGGAGGCGCGCTGCTGTTCAGCCTCGCCCAATCACTTCAACTCTCCATCCAGGTCGGTGGCATCAAGTTCCCTTATGAATTCGCGGTGATGCTGCCTTACGTCCTGGTCATCCTGGTGCTCTCCCTGACGCGAAAGGCCCGCATGCTTGGCCCCTCAAGCCTTGGCATTCCATATAACCGCGAAATGCGTTACTAGCCACTCGCCCCGAGGAGGACATCCATGACATCGAACGTCGAAGCGCTGATGGAGGTTCTCCGGCAGGCCTTTCCCACGTCCCACGTGCGGCTCCTTCCAGAACCCGCCATGTTCCTGCGGAGCAACCTGGGCAGGAGCTACCATGCCGAAGGCATGCAGTTCCTCTCGGTCGAATCAGCCATGGCCCACGCCAGGGCCTACATGAATGGCCTCATGGAACGGATCCGCGAAAGTGAGGGATTCGAACTGAACGAGGCGCACCCGTGGATCATCGGGGTGTACCCCGGCGACCTGACCTCGGGGCCGCTGATCTTCATCTTCGGAAACATCATCCGCTCGGGAAAAGAGGAATGGGTCCAGATCGGCTTCCCACGGTACGAGGATCTGGAATTCAATTCCTGACATGGGTCCTCTGCAGCCGGAATCAACGCCGCAATCGGCCGTCTTCAGGTCTGCGGTGCCTCTCCTCACGCTGCAACATGCGACGGTGGTCCGAGGTGGTAGGGCCGTTCTCGACGACCTGACCTTCGAGATAAAGGAAGGGGAGCACACGGCCATTCTCGGACCCAATGGGTGCGGCAAGTCCTCGCTCATCCGGCTGGTGAACAAACAGGACTATCCTCTGCTTCCTCGCGAAGACGCCAGGCCAGTCAGGATCCTTGATCGGGACCGGTGGGACCTGTTCGAGCTCCGTTCGCACCTTGGGATCGTTTCAGCAGACTTGCACCAGTCCATCATCGTGGCGAATGGAGGAGGCCGTCGGAATGGGCGGGATCTGGTCCTCTCTGGCTTTTTCGCGAGCCATGGTCTCTTCTCCCATCAGAGGGTCACTTCGGCAATGGCTGAGCGAACGGACATGGCACTCGCCCTGGTGGACGCCGGGCACCTTGCCAGCAAACGAATCGAAGAGATGTCCACAGGTGAGGCTAGACGCATCCTCATCGCCCGGGCGCTGGCGCCTGATCCACGGGCGCTCCTGCTGGACGAGCCCACCACGGGCCTGGACCTGGTCGCCCGGCAGCACTTCTTGATGATGCTTCAGGGGATTGCTCAGCAAGGGAAGACCATCCTGCTGGTGACCCACCACATCGAGGAGATCCTGCCCCAGATCCAGCGGGTGATCCTGCTGAAAGAGGGCCGCGTTTTCCTCGAAGGACACAAACAGGAAGTACTCACCAGCACCCACCTCTCGCACCTCTATGGAACCAAGGTGGTGTTGCATCACCAGGGAGACTTTTTTTCGGCCCGATGCTATGGCTGAGTGTAGAATTCCACTACCAACCCACCTAAGTCCTCTTTGTTCTGGAGCAGCCATGCGAAAGCATCTCTTAGCCCTGGGCGCTACTTTGGCGTTAGCCCCGTGTCTGCTGGCGCAGAAGATCGGCGTCATCAATTCCATGACTGGCCCAGAAGCCCCCATCGGCGAAAACATCACTAATGGCATCAAGCTCGCCGAAGAGGATCTGCTCAAGAAGGGCATCCATTTACAGCTTGTCTGGGAGGACGACACGGGCAAGCCCCAGATCTCCATGAGCGCCATGGAAAAACTGGCGACGCGTGACAACGTGGTGGGCGTGGTGGGCCCCTACACCTCGGCCTGCTCCAACGCCGTCGCGAAGCTCGCCGAGAAGTACAAGGTGTCTCTGCTGATCCCCTCGGCCGCCAAGGAGGAGATCACCCGACAGGGCCTCCAGCACGTGTTCCGCATGAACGCCCCTGCGGACAAGTACGCCTCCAGCCTCATCGATGCCGCCCTGTCCCTGGGAAAGGCCAAGACGATCGCCTTCATCTACGAGAACACGGATTTCGGCACTTCCACATCGAAGACCGCGAAGGACTACGTGGCCACCAAGGGTATCCAGGTCGTGGCGGATGTGTCCTATCCGAAGGGTTCTGCGGATTACCGTTCTACTCTGGCCCAGATCAAGTCCAAGAACCCCGATCTGGTGTTCATGGTCTCCTATGTGGCCGACGCCATCCTGCTCATGCGGCAGTCCAGGGAGATGGGCCTCCAGCCCCAGGCCTTTCTAGGCGCTGGCGCGGGCTTCACCACCACGGAGTTCGCCAAGGAAAGGGCCATATCTGAGTGCGTCATCTCCTGCACTCAGTGGACCGATGATGTGAACTGGCCCGGTGCGAAGGACTTCGGCAAGCGCTACAAGACCAAGTTCGGCAAGGAGCCCACTTACCATGCTGCCTGCGCATACGCCTCGATGATTATCATGGCCGAGACCGCCAACAACGCCGGCGGGGACCGGGTGAAGACCCGCGATGGCCTGAAAGCTGGCAAGTGGAACGGCATCATGGGTGAGGTCAAGTTCACCGATTACGACGGCTTTACCAACCAGAACAACCATCAGATGCTCGTGCAGCAGATTCTCAACGGGAACTACGAGACGGTGCTGCCCAAGCAGTTCGCAAGCAAGACGGCGGTCTACCCGTTCCCCAAGTGGAAGTGATCTCATTCGGAATGGGGGCGGCAACCGGCGCCCCCTCTTGAATCCCCGGAGTCCCAGGCGACCATGGCTGTCCTTCTGCAATCCCTTATCAGCGGCATCCTGATCGGCGGGGTATATGCGCTTATCGGCATCGGACTCACACTCATCTTCGGCGTGATGCGGATTATCAACTTTGCCCACGGCGATATTCTCATGGTGGGGATGTATCTCACGTACATCATCTTCACCTGGTTGCACATCGATCCCTTCGTATCCGTGCTGATCACCTTCCCCTTGATGTTCCTATTCGGCGGGGTCCTCCAGAAAGTGTTCATCAATCGGGTGCTCAACGCCCTGGCCCAGAATCAGATTCTCTTGACCATTGGGCTGGGACTGATCATGAGCAACACTGTGATGCTGATCTTCACGTCCGATTACAAGATTCTCACCACGTCCTACTCCTCTGCCTCGATTCAGGTGGGCGGGGGCGTCTCGGTATCCACGCCCCTGCTG
>CAIXHJ010000514.1 GCA_903919165.1 uncultured Holophagaceae bacterium | reverse complement strand
CTGCCTCTTCAAAGGTCATCGATGAACCGCGCGAACTCGGACACGTCGGCGCGCTCGGTCACCAGGGTATTCTCCACGGCCGCCGGATCGGCATGACCCAGAGCCATGCCGCAGACCAGCATCTGCTCGGGCTTGAAGGCCAGCTCCTCGGCGATGAGGCGGTGGAACCGGGTGAAGGCCGCCTGCGGGCAGGTGTGCAGGCCCCGGGCACGGGCGGCCACCATGATGTTCTGGAGAAACATGCCGTAGTCCAGCCAGCTGCCCTGGCGCATCATGCGGTCGATGCTGAAGATCAGGCCGACCGGCGCGCCGAAGAACTGGTAGTTGCGGGCATGTTGGCGGTGCATGGCGGCCTTGTCGGTCTTGGCGATGCCGAGGAGCGCGTACAGGTCCCAGCCGACCTTGCGGCGCCGGTCGATGTACGGCGAAGCCCATTCCTTGGGGTAGTAGTCGTATTCCTCCCGCTGCTCGGCCAGCTCGGCGGCATTCTCGTAGATCGCGCTGATGCGTTCCGAGAGCCGGTGCTTGGCGGCACCCGTCAGTACATGGACCTGCCAGGGCTGGGTGTTGGTGCCGGAGGGTGCTCGCGAAGCGATGCGCAGGATCGTTTCCACCGTTTCGCGCGGCACCGGAGTCGGCAGGAAGGCCCGGATCGAATGGCGGCTGGTGATGGCGGCGTCGACGGCGGTCGTTTGCGCCTCGCTGGGCTGGTCGTACAGATCCACAGGTCATCCTTTCATGGCAAACAAACGGGCATCAGATAGGGCGGCCACCGGCCGGCGTGCAAGGAAATTCACCTGCCCCATTCTGACCCGGGCCCAGATCAGGTTGCCAGCGGTCGGGGTTTCTCTGGTTGCCTGCGGAAAAGGTCGAGAGAGCCGACGGCGGCCCCCAGCACGATCAGCCCCATGGCAGCCGTCGAAATGCCGGAGAGGCGTTTCCCTCCCCAGAGCACGAGGTTGAGGGTCGACAGCAGCGGCGTGAGATAGGCGAGAGCCCCGATGATGCGGGAATCGCCCCGCTTCAACGCCGCATCCCAGGTGTAGAAGGCCGCCCCCATGGGACCGAGACCCAGAAGCAGGAGAGAGACACTGTCCTTCGCGGTGATGGAAGGAATGGGGGCACCGAAGACCACGACATCCAGGGCGAAGAGCCCAAGGGAGAGCACTCCCGAAGCCAGACAGAATCCCCCGACCGCCCCCGTCGGAAAGGGGCGGACCCGCTTGGTGAGCAGGGAGTAGCTGGACCAGGTGAAGGCCGCCCCCAGGGCCAGCAGGTACCCGGGCAGATTCGCAGATTCCAGTTTCAGTTTCCCGCCCGTGATCACGAGCGCCGCACCCGCCAAGCCGAGGAGGGAACCCGCCACATGATGGAGCGCCAGCCGGTAGCCGCGCAGGTAGAGGGGCGAGAGGACCACGATGAGCAGGGGCCAGAGGTACTGGAGGAGATTCACCTCCACCGCGGGCGCGAACCGGAAGGCCGTGAAGAGGAGCGCGTGATAGCCGAAGATCCCGCCGATGCCGACGGCCAGTGTGCTCATCGGCACCTTCCAGTCCTTCACGCGAATGAGGCCCACGAGGCCACTCACGACCAGGGCCAGGCCCACGGAGAGAAAAGGCGGCAAGTGCCCCAGGCGCGAACCGAGCACCGCCAGGGTGCTCCAGATGAGGATGGTGACCAGAGAGAGGAGTACGGCTGTCATTGGGGAACTATAGTCGTTCAGCGCAGTCCGTGTCTGGCCTTGAACCCGGCCCATTCCTGCTTGGCCTTCAGGAAGGCCTCCACGTCGGGACAGAGCAGGAAGGGATTGCTGCGCCGCTCCCAGGCGATGGTGGAACTAGGGCGCGCGCCGTAGTCATGTCCTGGCCAGATGGTGGTGTGGGGCGGCCACTCCCGCAGCAGCCTCTGGAGGCTGTTCCATTCGGTGCGGCCGTCGGCCTCGGTCTGGGTGCCGCCCACCTTGCCCACGAAAAGCAGGTCACCGGTGAAGGCGGCGTCCTGGTCCTCCACCAGGAAGGCCAGGTGGTCGTGGTAGTGGCCGGGCACGTGCCAGACGCGGATCGCGTAAGCCCCGAACGGAACGCGGTCCCCATCCTTGAGCGTGACGTCCACGGGCCCCGGATGACCCGGCCCACCCGCGACCACAGCCCCCGTCAGCGCCTTGGCGACCTTGTTGCCGTTGGTGTGGTCCTCATGGCCGTGGGTGTTCAGGATGTGGGTGATCTTCAGCCCCTGGACCCGGGCCCGCTCCACCACGGCCTCAGGCGTGTACGAGGGATCGATCATCACCCCCAGGCCCGCCTCCCGATCGCCCAGGAGGTAGCCGAAGTTGCGATCACCACCGACCCGGAGCTGCTCGAAGATGAATCGCATCGGTCCCCCATATTGCGCTTTCAGGATGGCACCGAAGGGTCGTGTGCGGCTCGGTCACCCCTTTCGCGTCCCGGGGCACCCCCCGGTGCTGCACTTTCCGCAGGTGCCACCCTCCGGAGCACTCAGATCCCGGAACGCGCCCCGGATGAAATAGAGGGACGCGAGACTGGCGGCGGACACGGCGAGGATGGATTGGATGCTCATGATCACCTCACGCGAAGCCCATGGCGCGGCCCACGGCCACGGTCACCCAGGCCAGCCCCCAACCGAGCACCAGGCCATAGCTCACCGTGAAGGCGGCCCAGCCCCAGCTGCCAGCCTCGCGGCGGATCATGGCGATCGTGCCAAGGCAGGGTGTGTAGATGAGGGTGAAGACCATGAAGGCCAGGGCGGTAAGGGGCGTCAGGCCTGAGCCGTCCCGGAGCGCCACCTGGAGGGGACTGAGGCGCTCGCCCTCCTTCGGCTCCTCGCTGGCCTGGTGGATGACGGCCATGGTGGAGACCACGATCTCCTTGGCCACGAACCCGGCGGTGAGCGCGATGACGTCCTTCCAGGCCTCGGCCCGCTTGTGGTCCGGATCGAGAATGGGCCGCAGGATCGGCTCCACCTTCTGGCCCAGCCTCGCCGCCAGGCTTGTGTTCACGATCCGGCTTTCGTGGGCTAGCTGCAGCTGCTTGAGGCGCTCTTCCGCTTGGGCCACAGGCAGGTTCAGGGTCGTCACGACCTGGCGCTGTTGCTGGTACTCCAGGGTCCATTGGCGATTGGCGATGCCCGGATAGCGCGACAGGAACCACACCAGCGTGGCCCCCGCGAAGATGGTGGTGCCGGCGCGGGTGAGGAAGATGGATCCTTTTTCCCACATGTGGATCAGTGTGGCCTTCAGCGTCGGCAGACGGTAGGGCGGCAGCTCCATCACGAAGGGCGAGCTGGGGCCGCTGAACAGGGCGCTGCGAAGCAGCCGGCCCATGAGCACGGCGAGGCCCAGGCCCAGGAAGTGCATGGCAATGATGGCGAGGGCCGCCTTGAAGGGCGTGAAGAAGGTCCCGGCGATGACGATGTAGACCTGCAGGCGCGCCGAGCAGCTGACCAGGGGCGTCACCAGCATGGTGATGAGGCGGTCCTGGGGGCTCTCGATGGTGCGCGCCGCCTGGATGGCCGGCACGTTGCAGCCGCTGCCCATGATGAGGGGGATGAAGCTCTTCCCGTGGAGGCCCATGACGTGCATGAGCCGATCCATGATGAAGGCCGCCCGGGCCATGTACCCCGTGTCCTCCAGGAAGGCGATGCAGCCCATGAGGATCATGATCACGGGCACGAAGACGATCACCGCACTCACGCCAGGGATGACGCCATCCACCAGCAGGCTGGTCAGCTCGCCTGCGGGCAGCCGGGCACCAGCGAAATCCGACAGGGCCTTGAATCCATCCGCGATCCAGTCCTGGGGGATCTTCCCGAGCACGAAGGACAGCGAGTACATGAGGGCCAGCACGCCGATGAAAATGGGGACGCCCAGGAGACGGTGCGTGAGGACCGCATCCAGCCTGGCAGTGGGGGTTGTCTTCTCGTCAGCCGCCGTGGCCACTTCCTTCACCAGACCGTGGGCGAATCCATAGCGGCGTTCGGCCACCAGGGTGGCCCCGTCGGCGCCAAGGTGAGGCTCCAGGAAGGCGAAGCTCTTGGACAGCTGATGTCGGATGGCCTCGCTGGCGTGGCTCTCGGCCACCACACGCTTCGCCTCGGCATTGTTCTCCAGCAGCTGCAGGGCCAGCCACCGAGGCGGCATGGCGGCCTCAAGCAGCTCGTCCCTGCAGATCTCAGCCTGCAGTTTCGCGAGTTCGCCTTCGATGTCGTGGCCATAATCCACGGTGACCCGCCGGCAGCGGTTGGATTCACCGCGCGCCATGCTGGCCAGGAGGACCTTGAGTTCAGTGATGCCCAGCTCCCGGTTTCCCACGGTGGGGATCACAGGGCCGCCGAGCAGTAATTCCAGGGCCGGCACGTCGATGCGGACGCCGCGGTTCTCCGCGTCATCCACCATGTTCAACACGAAGGCCACGGGCTTGCCGAGCTCCAGGAGCTGAGTGCTGAGGTAGAGGTTGCGTTCCAGGTTTGAGGCGTCGAGCACGTTCAGGACCAGGTCCACCTCAGGCGAGGCCAGGAACTGGGAGGCCACCCGCTCGTCGTCGCTGCGGGCGGAAAGCGAATAGGTGCCCGGCAGGTCCACCACCTCCATCGTGGCCCCGCCATGCTCGAAGGTCCCGCTGCGGCGCTCTACCGTGACACCCGGCCAGTTGCCCACATGGTGCCGCGCCCCGGTGAGAGCGTTGAACAGCGTGGTCTTCCCGCAGTTGGGATTGCCTGCGAGGGCAATGGTCAGCGTCATCCGGTCACCAGCCGCACGAGGATGCAGGAGCTTTCTTCCCGCCTCAGGGAGAGGTGATAACCCTTGATCACGAGTTCCATGGGATCGCCCAGCGGCGCGAGTTTCTCGACCCTTAAACGGGCCCCGCGGATGAAGCCCATCTCCAGGAGTCGTTGGCGAACCTGACCCTGGGCCTGCACCTTGACCACTTCCCCTTGATCCCCAGGATGGAGATGACTTAAGGGGATTGGAAGATTTTGAGTCATAGTCTCAACCATATGCTTCAGTGTAGCCGAGCTACAGGGTGGAACAAGGTACCGAGGAAAGGATGTGATCTCCGTCTAGACTGGACGGTAATGAATTCTTCCAGCCCTCTGACCCTGCCCAACGCACTGACCCTGCTGCGGATCCTGGCCATCCCCTTTTTCGCCATCGCGGTCTGGTACGGGCACCACTGGCAGGCCTTCGTCCTGTTTGCCGCCGCGGGGTTCACGGATCTTCTGGATGGACTCATCGCCAGGACCTTCAATCAGAGCTCAGACCTGGGCGCGGTGCTGGATCCTGCCGCTGACAAACTGCTGATGACGACAGCCTTCGTCCTCATGGCCTGGCGCACCCAGGGCATGGCGGCGCCCATCCCCGTGTGGGTGGCGATCCTGGCCATCACGCGGGACCTGGTGATCTCCTTTTATGCCTTCGCCTCGGTGGATCGGCTCAGCGACAGCAAGTTCCATCCGAGCGTTCTCGGGAAACTGAGTACCGCCATGCAGCTGATCGCCGTCTCGCTCGGCCTGTTGTGCAACGCCATCGGCCACCGGCCCTGGATGCATCTGTTCCTGCCGCAGATGTACTGGGTGGTGGCCGTTCTGGTGCTGGCTTCAGGCATCCACTACTTCCTGCGGGCCACGAAGAACTCCCCCGCCTGATAGACTGGGGCTTCCGCGTCGGGAGACGCCGAAGGAGTTGCCATGAGGAAGTTCACCCCGAAGGGGTCCGGGACTGCGCCCGCCAAAGCAAGGACCACAGCCGGTCGAACGTCGGACCGTTCGGCATCCCGTCCAGAGGCTCGGCCCGCCCGTGTTCCAACCACTCATTCCGAGGATCGACCTGTGCGTCGTCCCTCCGCTCCCACCGAAGGTCGGCCCCTCCGCCGTTCAGCGGCCCATTCCGAAGATCAGCCCGCCCGCCGTCCTTTTGCTTCATCTGAGGGACGACTCCCACGCCGTCCCTCCATCCGGAGCTCGGCTCGGCCCTCCACGGTCACCAGCGGCCAGCCGAGACCCGCTACGCCCGCCAAGCCAAGAACAACCGGGCCGCGTCCAGGGGGCCCCGGACAGGAGCGTCTCCAGAAAATCCTTGCCGCCGCGGGCATCGCCAGCCGCCGGGCCTGTGAGGAGATCATCCTGGACGGTCGCGTGCAGGTGAATGGGAAGACCATCACTGAAATGGGCACCTGCGCCGACCCGCGCCGGGATGTGATCACGGTGGATCTTGTCCAGATCCAGCGTGAGGCGCCGGTCTACATCCTCATGAACAAGCCCAAGGGCTACGTCACCACGGTGAAGGATGACCAGGGCCGCCCCACGGTCATGGCCCTGCTGAAGGGCGTCCCGGGCCGCCTCTACCCGGTGGGCCGCCTCGACTTCAATTCCGAGGGCCTGCTGCTGATGACCAATGACGGGGCCCTGGCGCAGGTGCTCATGGGTCCCGAGCACGAGATCCCCAAGGTGTACCTCGTGAAGGTGCACCGAAGCCCTCGCCCCGAGCTCTTGAAGGAATTCCAGGACGGATTCCTGCTCAGTGGCCGCCGCCTGAAGCCCTGCCACATCGAGATCGCCGAGAAGGGGGACAACCCCTGGCTGAAGGTGACCCTCACGGAGGGGAAGAACCAGCAGATCCGCCGCATGTTCGCCGCCGTGGGCCATCCCGTCAGCAAGCTGCGCAGGGTTCAGTTCGGCCCGCTGGCTGATCCCCTGCTCAAGCCCGGCGCCTGGCGTTTCCTGAGCCCCCAGGAGATCGCGGCGATCAAGAGCCTCTAATCAGGCGAGGATCAGGCTCCTCACTGCGAGCAGCACTTCCCGCAGGAAGCAGACCAGGGCCGCGACGAAGGAGGCCATGGCCAGGATGAACAGCGAAGCCACAGGCACGGCCACGTTGGCCTTCAGCACCGCACCCAGGAACACCGTGGCAATGCTGACGCAGACCAGCAGGGCGGCGCTGGTGCCGAAGGTGATGCCCAGGTTCACCAGATGCCGTCGCCGGGCCAGGGTCCGCATTTCCGCATGGATGGGCGGGGTCCGGTCTTCGGTGATCGTCTCGAGCCGCTCATGCAGCGCCCGGGCCCGGTCCACAATGCGGGCCAGCCGCGCGGACATCACGCCCAGGATGGTTCCGATGGCCGTGAGCAGGAAGACCGGCGCCACCGACAGCTGGATGACATGGGAGATGTCATAGATGGTCTGGTCGGATACGGGTGCAGGCATATCTATAGCTATCAGCTATCGGCTCTCAGCTGTCGGTAAAAGATGCCACGAACAGCCGAGATCCAACCACTGATGGATGACAGCAGGTAACTGATGCCCCTACAGCGCCTCTTCCTTGAAATCCAGCAGGTGGCCGCTCTTGCGGGCCTTGGTCTTCAGGTACCGCAGATTGTGGGGATTGGAGGCCAATTGGTGACGCTCCCGCTCCACTTCTATCCCGGCGGACTCCAGTGCACCAATCTTCCGCGGATTGTTGGTGAGCAGCTTCACTTTGGTGATGCCGAAGAAGTTCAGCATTTCCACGGCACAGTCGTAGGAGCGCAGATCATCGGGGAATCCCAATGAGTGGTTCGCCTCCACCGTGTCGAGCCCCTGCTCCTGCAAGGCGTAGGCCTTCAGCTTGTTCAGGAGGCCGATGCCGCGACCCTCCTGGCGAAGGTAGAGCACCATGCCGCCATGCTCGCCAACATGGCGCAGGCCCTCTTCTAGCTGCTGGCGGCAATCGCACTTCAAGCTGCCCAGCACATCGCCGGTCCAGCACTCCGAGTGGATACGCACAGGAATGCGCCGACGCGCATCGATCTCCCCCGACACGATGGCGAGGTGCTCCTTGCCTGTCGCATGCTCCAGAAACCCGTAGACTGTGAACTTCCCGAAGATGGAAGGCACGTTGGCCTTGGCGATGAACGGAACCTTCTCGGCCTGCAGCTTGCAGAACAGTTCGAGCTTGGGGGCGCTGCTAGGGTCTTTGGGTGACATGGCATTCCAGAAAAGGTAGCGGCCGTCTCGTTGGATGCCGCCCAGGGCAATTTGAAGTCTGATCTCAGGATCCTGTCTCGGCAACCCCAAAACGTCTATTTAAAAACTTGGACAAAATCCAAACCGATCTGAACCAGCACAGCGGCTTCCACCTGGGAGATGAAGCCCTCCAAGGGTTGGGCGACTTTGGCTCCGGAGGCCAGGCGGTGACCACCGCCACCGAATTGACGGCAGACGGCGTTCACATCCACTCGCTCCCGGGAACGCAGGCTGACCTTGGCCCGGCCATCCACCGTCTCGGAAAAGAGCCCCGCGACCTCGACGCCCTTCAGCTTTCGGGGTTCTTCGACCAGTTCGTCCAGGTCCTCCTGGGTTGCCCCGCAGGCGGCAAGATCCGCCCTGGTCACGGAGATATAGGCGAAGCGCCCGCCATCCCTCAACTGCAGCCCGCCCATGGCCCGACCGAAGAGCCTGAGCTTGGCCGGAGTGGCGGTCTGATACAGGGCATTGTAGGTTCGCGCGGGATGCACCCCTTGGGCGATGAGATCCGCCGCGGCGTGGTGGATTTTTGGCGTGCTGTTGGAGTGCCGGAAGTTGCCCGTATCGCTCACCAGCCCCGCGTAGAGAGCCTGAGCCATCACAGCCGGCAGATCGCCCCCGATGCGAGGTCGCACCAGGTCGTAGACCAGCTCTGTGCTGGCGCTGGCGGTGGGATCCGTGAACTCGGAGTCAAATCCCTTCGGCGTGTCCTTCATGTGATGGTCGAGACAGGCACGGTCGGCCTTGGTGGCTTCATAGACCTGGAACAGGGCACCCATGCGATGGGGTTCGGAGGCATCGATGAGCAGCCACGCATCCGGCCAAGCGGCAAGGTCAACGTGGGCCCCATCGGGCTCGAAGGTCTCTATCCAGCCTTCGGAATCCAGGAAACGCAGGTTCTCCGGCAAAGACGGGGTTACCACGATCCGCGCTTCCTTTCCGCTGGACTTGAGATGAGCGGCCAAGGCGATGGATGCTCCCACGCCATCCCCATCCGGGTTCTCATGAGTGGTGAGAAGGACCCTTGCGTGGCGGTCGAGAAAAGTGTTGAAACGATCCAGCATGAATCCAGGCCTCGAATGCCAGAGTATCAGAGCTGCTCCTTCCGGCTCTCCAGACTCCCGGGCTTGAAGGCCTTCAGTTCGTGGACGACCTCCGCCAGCAGGGCCCGTTTGAGCGCGTAGGGCAGGAAGGCGCTCTTGAAACCCATGATGATCACTTCCTTGATCTCCTCGAGGCTGAAGCCCAGCTCCTCGTGGATGATCTGGAACTCCCGACTCACCGAGGTTCCCGTCACCATACGGTTGTCCGTGTTGACGGTGATGCGCAGGCCCAGGTCGTAGAAGAGGCGGATGGGATGGTCGGCCATCTTCTTCACGGCCTTGGTTTGCACATTGCTTGAGGGGCAGCATTCGAGCGGGATGCGGTGGTCGTTCACGTAGTTCAGCAGGTCGCCGTCCTCGATGAGGCGCACCCCGTGGCCGATGCGATGGGCCCCGCAGAGGTGGATGGCCTGGTGGATGCTCTCGGGCCCGTAGGCCTCACCGGCGTGCAGGGTGCAGTTGATGTTGTTCTGGAGCACGCGGCTGAAGGCATCCTTGTGGCGCTTGGCCGGAAAGTTCTCCTCGGCGCCCGCCAGATCGAAACCCACCACGCCCTTGTTCTTGAAGGCGACGGTCAGATCCGCCAGTCGCAGTGAGATGTCAGGCGAGATGTGGCGCATGCCGCAGAGAATCACGCCGGTCTTGATGTTGTACTTGCGCTCGGCCTGGGCCAGGCCCTCCAGCACCGCCTGCACGATGGAATGCAACGTCAGTCCCTTTTGCTGGTGGAGGATGGGACTGTAGCGCACCTCCAGGTAGCGGACGTTCTCCCTGGCCGCATCTTCGGCCAGCTCGAAGGACGT
>CAIXHJ010000513.1 GCA_903919165.1 uncultured Holophagaceae bacterium | reverse complement strand
GGACGAGGTGGTGCTGGTCAGCACGGACGAGATCTGCGCCGCCATCAAGGACGTGTTCCAGGAGAATCGATCGATCCTGGAGCCAGCAGGGGCTCTGGCGGTGGCGGGGCTCAAGGCCTGGTCCGAGCAACACCGGGACCGGGCCACCCCCGGCGCCCTGGTGGCGATCCTGTCGGGCGCCAACACCAACTTCGACCGGCTGCGTTTCGTGGCGGAGCGGGCGGAGCTGGGCGAACAGCGCGAAGCCATCCTGGCGGTGACGATCCCGGAGCGGCCCGGCAGCTTCCGCGCCTTCTGCGAGCGCATCGGCCAGCGGTCCATCACCGAGTTCAACTACCGCTACGCGGATCCGAGCCGGGCACACATCTTCGTGGGCATGCAGGTGGCCGACCGGGCCGAAACCAGGCAGATCCTGGACCACCTCCGCGCCGATGGCCTGGAGGCCGTGGACCTCAGCGACAACGAGATGGCCAAGCTCCATATCAGGCATCTGGTGGGCGGCCGCGCTCCTTCAGTCACCCATGAGCGGGTGCTGCGCTTCGAATTCCCCGAGCGCCCCGGCGCCCTGCTCCGCTTCCTGGACCGCATGAACGCGGGCTGGAACATCTCGCTCTTCCACTACCGCAACCACGGAGCGGACTACGGCCGCGTCCTCGCGGGCATCCAGGTGCCCCCCGAGGACTACGCCGAGTTCCAGGCCTTCCTCGACCAGCTCGGCTACGCCTGGGTGGACGAAGGCGCCAACCCAGCCTATCGGCTGTTCCTGGGCTGAAGTGTCCCCACGGACGAGGGCCAACCACGCTGGAAGAGGCGTTAGGATTCTACCTTCGCAGCAGGCCAACCGATCGACCCGAGCAAGGATGGTTCCATGATCAACGAAGCCTTTGAGCGCCCGGCAGCGGAGATTGTACAGGGCTTCCAGGACCTGCTCGCACACGACTCGATCACCTGCGCGATCTCCGATTGCATGGGGCGATTGAATGCTATGACCTCTGACATGAAGCCGCTGTTCGAGGGAATTCGCCTGGTAGGAACCGCTGTGACGGTGAAGACGATCGCGGCCGATCTTGCGGCAGCCTTCAAAGCCATCGACCTCTGTCAGCGCGGCGATATCGTGGTCATCGACTCCCACGGATCCACGAACACGGCCTTCTGGGGCGAGAACATGACGATGTCCGCGCTCAACCGAGGGGTGGCAGCGGCGATCATTGATGGTGCGTGCCGGGATGTGGAGGAGATCAGGAGGATTCGGTTCCCGGTGCTGTCCAAGGGCGTGGTTCCCAATGTCGGTGCGGTCACCGGCTATGGCGATGTCAACGTTGCCATCCAGTGCGCAGGTGTCCCGGTCTCACCTGGGGATATCATCGTTGTCGATGGGAACGGAGTGGTGGTTGTGCCTAGGGCCGACGCGGCCTTGATTCTGGAGAAGGCCCAGCGGCTTCTGCAGACGGAGCATCTGGTCCAGGAAAAGATCAAGGCGGGTGCAACCATCGGTGAGCTGGTGAACGTCGACGAGCTCATGCGCAACACCTTCTCCTATCAGGATCGGGCGCTGAAGCGCGATTGAATCACAGGGAGGACGGCATGAGCGAAGCATTGACTGGACCGGAACTGGTGGCGCTGGTGCAGCGGGTGTTCCAGCCCCGGCCCGGCGAATCGGCCATGGCGATCCTGGTGGACCTGCCGGATGCCAAGGTGCGCGACGACGAGCACTGGGCCGCCCGCCGCGCCATTGCCGAAGCCTGGGTGAAGGAACTCACCGCGCGCCGCGCCGACCTGGGCCTGGACACTCACCTGGTGGTCTATCCCAATGTCCACACCAACAACGGCGACCTGCCGGAGCGCGCCTGGATCCACCGGGGCGGACCCCTGCCCTCCGTTGAAGCGCTGGATCCCGCCGCCTCCATCGCCTTCACCGACCTCTATGCCACGCACCCCATCCTCATCGCGCTCACGAAGTTCTCCGCCACGGCGCCGCTGAAGCTGGC
>CAIXHJ010000512.1 GCA_903919165.1 uncultured Holophagaceae bacterium | reverse complement strand
TGAACACGCAACTCACCACCCAGAACGGGGAGAACCGTCTGGAGATCCTGGAACCGGACTCGGGCCTGAAGCTGGTGCGCAGCTGGTGGGTGTCCACGGCGCGAACACGGCTGCGGGTATTATCCATCCAGGCCAACGATGAATACACCGGTGGCAGCCTCCAGGTGCAGGAGCCCGATGGCGCTCTGGCGGAAGGCGGACGCCGCACAGCTTCGGGGGGCATGCTCCGCTGGTCCGGAGAGTACACCCACGACACGCCACCCCCGGGTACCTACACCATGAAGTGGACCGCCGGCTGGCGGGGCGGCAAACCTGCACGCATCCGGGTGGAGGCAGTGCTGGATGGTGGCACCGATCAGGAGCGCCGCTGGCGCTGGGAGCGCTTAATCCTGCCGGGTGGTGGACCTGTCATCCTGGGGACCTTCGATGTGGAACCCTAGCAACCTTCTCGCGAGTTTCATCGCCACGCTCATGTTGAGCGCCCAGTCTTTGCCTGTGGAGATGAAGGCCCCAGTACTGCGACCCGGCGAAGGCTTTGCCATCACGACTGGCAATGGCGAGGTGCATGCCTACGGCGAGGCGCAAAAGGAGGCCCCCATGGGCAGCCTCGCGAAACTGATTTGGATGCGCCTCGAAGGGGCGGGATGGTCCAGCCAGGGCGTTCAATTCAAGTGCACGGGCACCGCGGGTCCCTTCACCTGCTGGAACCGAGAAGGACATGGCCGGGTGGATCTGGGCAAGGCGCTGCGGGAGAGCTGCAACCTGGCCTTCCTTTTCTGGATTGCGGAGACACAGATCCGCTGGAAGGCGGACTACGGCGAGGCGGCGGCCCGGGTCCGCATGGAAGACGTCTTCGCACCCTTTCTCGGACGCCGCCTGCCGCCCGGAGACACATTGCCGCCCCTGACGGCTGCCTGGGTCGGTGATGGGGATCTGCTGCGCACCAGCCCCGAAGCCTTCCTGCGCTGGCTGATGGAACCGGAGCAGGACCAGGTGGTGACCTTCGGGAAACGCTTCCTGGCTGGGACCTGGGTCGAGGTGAAGGAACTCTTAGGCAAGGAGGGATGGTGGTTCAAGACGGGCACCGCTCCTGTGCCCGGCGAGCCCTCGGCCACCAGTGCCTGGGTGGCAGGGGGCAAGGGCTCCGCCATCGTGGTGCTTCACCTTCCCCGGGGCCGAGGCAAGCAGGAAGGCCTGATCCGCATTCGGGAAATTCTCGGATTGAAGGGTTGATGGTTCTGTTCGTCGCGCCCTCGCTGCCCTTTGTGGCACCGACCTTCGAAGGAGATCTGGGAGCGCAGGGTGCGGTAGAGGAGTCTCTTCGCTCGGCCTTCACTGCGACGGCCGCCCAGGGGGCCTGGCCCACCGGGTCCTGGCGGATTTTCATCCATCCGGACGCCGTGTCCTTTGAAACGGCCACTGGCGCCCCCCCAGGGCGCAGCGGACAGTGGGTGGGGGATACGCTCCACTTGCGGCCCTGGGACCAGCTGCGGCGGAGGGATTTGGGCGCAGTCCTACGACACGAATTGACCCACCGGCGGCTTACCGGGAAGGGGCTGCGTCGATGGGTGGAGGAGGCGCGGTGCCTCTGGGCGGAAGCCCATCACCGGCCACCAAAGGCATGGCCCGGTCTGCCACCCCTCCCGTTCCAGGAGCGTCTGGATCGGGCCCTGGCGGGGGGCACTACCCGTGACCAGGTCTGGGCCTACCGGTGGCTGCGGGCCTGGCTTCGGCGGGAGTCCCTTCCCGAGCCGCCCAGCCGCCGAGTGCCGGAACCCGATGCATGGGTGAAGGAGGCCGGAACGTCGGCCGATCCCGTTACCGTAGTCTGGCCTGCAGAGCGCCTCCGCGGTCCGCTGACGGTGAATGGACAGCCATTGTCGCATCAACCGGGGAAGACCTGGCGCTTCCAGGGACGAGTCCGCTTTTCTGACACGTTTCTCGTGAGGGACCTAAGGGGCACCGTGAAGATCCGGGCTGAAAGCCAGGGCTGGCAGGTTTCCTGGACCATTGCCAGGCCCGCATGGATCGCCGCCGCCACGGAGGGCGAGCTGGGGGCGGAAGCCCCCTTCGAGTCCCGCCGGGCCCTGGCGGCCGTGCTGGATCGATGGCTGGAAGGTCATCCGAACCAGCATCCCGGTGGCACCCTCTGCCCACTCACCCACTGTGCCGTGGTGAGAGGCACGGCCTCGGCCGACACGGTCCGTGCCGTCCGGCGCGCGCCCGAGCTGGACCTGGATCCCCGCTGGGCCTTCTTCACCGGATCCGCCGGAGGATGGTCCCTCAGCTCCAGGGAGGTCTGGGGTGAGGGTCCTGCCGATCCCGGTGGATCCGTCGAGGTCCAGGGGGATCGATGGCTCAGCTGGGAACGCACCCTCAGCGCCCTCCAAGTGGCCGCCTTGAAGCGGGACCTGAAGCCCGGGCTGATACCGGGGCAGCGCGGTCTCAAACTTGGGGATTCCGGTCCCTACGCCATGGAGGATCTGCGCCTGGCCGCAGGACGCCACTTCGGTTGGACCACCTGGCCCAGCAACGCCTGCGAAGGCGAATGGCGGACTGATGGATCTCTGCGCCTCAAGGGCTGCGGCTGGGGCCACAACGTGGGCCTCTGCCTCGCCACCGCCCGCTTCCGCGCCACGAACGGCGCCACCGCCGAGCAGATCCTGACCGAGGCCTTCCCTGCCTCCTGGCGGACGCCATGACCGGGTCGGGGTATCGCGTGCAATTTGGGAACAGCGGGACCCCCTCCGCGGAGCCCGCGACCATGTGGGAGCGCCGCGCAGTGTGCGGCGCGATCGGGGGGTAGTCCATGTCCCGTCCGCGGCGGCCGGAGAAAAACCAGGACGCCAATCAGGCCGACTGGTTCGTTTACCTGATCCGCTGCGGGGACGGTACTCTCTACTGCGGCATCGCTCTCGACGTGGAGGCCCGGCTGAAGCAGCACCAGGCGGGCAAGGGGGCCAAGTACACCCGGGGCCGTGGACCGCTTGTACTGGTCTACCGTGAGGCCTGCGACACGAAAGCGGAGGCGTTGCGGAAAGAACGGCAGATCAAGAGGATGCGGCGGGCAGCCAAGCTCAGGCTATGCGGCCATCGTTCATCACACCGAGCAGGTCGGCCACGGCCTGCTTCGGATCCTGGGCCTTGAAGACGGCGTTGCCGGCCACGAGGCAGTCGGCTCCGGCTCGAATTAAATCACCAGCATTTTTCATCCCCACGCCGCCATCCACCTGGATGAAGAAGGGCAACCCCCGTTCAGTGCGCAGTGCGTCCAGCCGCTTCACCTTGTCCAGCACGCGGGGGATGAAACTCTGGCCGCCGAAGCCGGGGTTGACGCTCATGAGCAGCACGAAGTCGAAGTCGTCCACGAGGTCCACCAGCGTGTCCACGGGTGTGCCGGGGTTCAGCACCACGCCCGCTTTGCCTCCCGCCTGGCGGATGGCCGCGAGGGTGCGATGAACGTGGGGATCGGCCTCCTGGTGGATGCTCACCCAATGGGCGCCTGCCTTCACGAAGTCGGCCGCGTAGCGCAGGGGCTCCACGATCATCAGGTGGCAGTCCAGTGTCAGGGTGGTGGCCTTGCGCAAGCTCTCCATTACCGGCAGGCCGATGGTGATGTTGGGCACGAAGCGGCCGTCCATGACATCCACATGCACCACCTGGGCGCCCGAGGCTTCGATCATTCGCAGTTCCTCACCTAGGCGTGTGAAGTCCGCGGAGAGCAGTGACGGGGCCAGGAGGGGGGAGTCGGGGCGGAGGCTCATGGCTTTAGTGTGCCAGGGGGACTTCCACCCCGTTCACCCACAACCGCCCCGGCCTCACCTTGCGCAAGGCTTCGGGCGTGATGTCGCCGAGGGGGGCCTGCACCCACAGAAGGTCGGCCACGGCACCCTTCTGGAGAGTGCCCAGGTCCTTGGCGCGGCCCAGGGCTGTGGCGTTGCCAGTGGTGTAGGCGCGGATGGCTTCCAGACGAGAAAGGCACTGGTCGGGCAGGAAGCCCCCCGGGGGATCGCCCCGGGGATCCTTCCGCGTCTCGGCGGCAGCAAGGGCGATGAAGGGGTTGGCGTCTTCCACGGGGGCGTCACTGCCGAAGGCGAGCACGGCCCCGCCCTCGACGAAGCGGCGCCAGGGAAAGGCCTCGTCAACGCGCCCGGGACCAAGGCGCGCCGGGGTCCAGCTGTGGTCCGAGGTGCAGTGGACCGGTTGCACGCTGGCCACCACGCCCAGCCTGCCGAAGCGCGCCGCATCCTCGGCGGTGACGACCTGGGCGTGTTCGATGCGCGGCGGGACGGTGCCCTTGCCCTTTTTCATGGCCCGGGCGAGCAGGTCGAGGGCGGTCCGGTTGGCGGCATCCCCGATGGCATGGATGGCGGGTTGGTACCCGGCACGCAGGGTGATCGCTGCGTCCGCTTCGACTATGGAGGGATCCGTGACCCACAGACCCTTCGTTATGGGCTCGTCGGCGTACGGGGCCAGCAGACGCGCTCCGCGGCTGCCCAGGGCGCCATCCAGGAAGAACTTCACGCCCTGCACTTGGAAGAAGGACAGCTTTTTCGTCCGACCCTGCTTCAACTCCTTCAGCATGAGGTCGTGGTCGTGGGCCAAGTAGGCGAAGACGCGGATGGGCAGGGCCCCGGCGTTGGCCAGGCGGCGGTAGGCGGCGAGTCCGCGCCCATCCACCCCCATATCGGCCACGGCGGTGTAACCCTCGGCCCGCAGCGAGGCGAGACCGGCCTTGAGGTGGGATTCCAGCTCCGCGTCTGTGATCGGCGGGACGTGTTTTGCGACCAGGTCCATGGCCGCATCGAGGAGGATGCCGTTGGGCCGGCCGTAGGCGTCCTTGAGGATGCGCCCGCCCTCGGGGTCCGGGGTCTCGGGTCCGATGCCTGCGATGGCCAGGGCGGCCGTATTCACCCAGACCGCATGACCGTCCACACGCTCGAGAAGGGCGGGCCGGGTCCCCGTGAGGACATCCAGATCCAGAGCCCGAGGGAACGAGCTCGAGGGCCATCGGTTCTGGTCCCAGCCTCGTCCCTGCAGCCAACCATCGGGGTGGGACGCGGACCACTCGCGGATTTGTTCAAGGGTTTCGGGGAGGGTGCCGAGGCCCGCGAGATCCACCTCGTGGCTCAGGGCGCCGAGGCTGCCCACGTGGGCGTGTCCCTCGATGAAGCCTGGCATCAGGGTGCCGCCCGGGAGGTCCACTCGCTGGGCCTTGGGGTGGGCCTTCGAGAGGGACTCCACAGGACCCACCGCCAGGATCTTCCCCTTCTGGATGAGGACGGCTTGTCCCGGCTGTGGCCCCTGGGCGGTCCAGATATCCGCCCCGGCGATGAGCTGGATGGCAGCGGGCGGAGGGGGCGGCAGGGGCATGGACAACTCGGAGGAAAGGGCCAGTGTAGCGTCCACACCACTTCGGGCGATAAGGTGGAGCATCCAATCGGAGGCCCCATGTACCAGAAGGATTTCTTGGAGCAGGTGCGCGCGCAGCTCGCGGTGAAGGAAGATCCGTCGAAACTGCGGGAGCGTGCCTTCGAGACCAGCTCGGGCATTCCGCTGAAGAACAGCTACACTCCTGCGGATCTGGCGGACCACGATCCCCTGCGGGACTTGGGCGCCCCCGGGAAGTTTCCATTCACCCGGCACGTGCAGCCATCGGGATATCGCGGCCGCCTCTGGACCATGCGTCAATACGCTGGCTTCGCCACTGCCGAGGAGAGCAACGCCCGGTACCGCTACCTGCTGGAACAGGGCACCACGGGCCTGTCCGTGGCCTTCGACCTGCCCACCCAGATCGGCATGGATCCGGACCATCCCATGGCCCTTGGCGAGGTGGGCAAAGTGGGCGTGAGCATCAGCTCCATCCACGACATGCGCGCGCTGTTCAAGGACATCCCCCTGGATAGGGTCAGCACCAGCATGACGATCAACGCGCCCGCCGCCATACTGCTGGCCCTCTACCTCGCCGTGGCCGAGGAGCAGGGCATCCGCTGGGACCAGGTGAGCGGCACCATCCAGAATGACATCCTCAAGGAGTACATGGCCCGCGGCACTTACATCTTCCCCCCCCGCCAAAGCCTTCGCCTGATCACGGACATCTTCGCTTTCTGCGCCGATCAGGTGCCGAACTGGAACACCATCTCCATCTCGGGCTACCACATCCGGGAGGCCGGCTGCACAGCGGCCCAGGAGATTGCCTTTACCCTGGGCGACGGCATCGCCTACGTCCAGGCGGCCCTGGATGCAGGGTTGAAGCTGGAGGCCTTTGCACCGAGACTCAGCTTCTTCTTCAACGCCCACAACCAGTTCTTCGAGGAAGTTGCCAAGTTCCGCGCCGCCCGCCGTCTCTGGGCCCGGATCATGAAGGAACGTTTCAAGACGAACGATGCAAAAAGCCAGATGTTGCGTTTCCACACGCAGACCGCCGGTAGCACCCTCACGGCCCAGCAGCCTGACAACAATATCGTGCGCACGGCCGTCCAGGCCATGGCCGCCGTCTGCGGCGGCACCCAGAGCCTGCACACCAACAGCCGGGATGAGGCGCTGGCCCTGCCCACGGAGCAAAGCGCCCGCATCGCCTTGCGAACGCAGCAGATCCTTGCCTATGAATCCAGGGTTGCGGACGTGGTGGATCCCTTCGCCGGGAGCTACTTCATCGAATCACTGACCGACGAGCTGGAGGCACGCGCCACCGCGCTGTTGGCCAAGGTGGATGACCTCGGCGGCATGGTCAGCGCCATCGAGAAGGGCTTCCCCCAGCGCGAGATCCAGAACGCGGCCTATGCCTACCAGAAGGCCGTGGAGAAGGGCGAGCAGGTGGTGGTGGGCGTGAACAAGTTCATGGTGACCGGCGAAGCCAAGCC
>CAIXHJ010000511.1 GCA_903919165.1 uncultured Holophagaceae bacterium | reverse complement strand
TATCGCCTCGATTTTGCGTGTCATAATTTGTTCCTTTCGTCGCTAGCGGCTGCCTGCGTCCAGCCGGGGCGACTGCCGGGGGAGTGCCCTGCCGTGCATGTGCACATCCACGGTCGAGTATCCCATTGCGCCCATTTCGGGCATGTCCAGGCCGGTGAGCTCGTCCCTCGGCGCGCTGCGAAGGAGCTTCAGCGCGTTGAGGACCTTGAAGAAAGCGTACGACAGAAGCCCCGCGCACACCAGAATGGCCCCGACCTCTGCCAGCTGCGCGAGGATCTGCGTGCCGCCGCCGTACAGCAGCCCCGTGATCGGTCCCGCCACCCCGTTCCAGCCCGCGGTGACCGGGCCGCCGTCGGCGAAGATGCCCACGGCCAGGAGTCCCCACAGGCCGTTCGCGAAGTGGACAGGCACCGCGCCGACCGGGTCGTCGATGCCCCAGCGCTCTATGGCGAACGTGGCAAGGCAGACGATGATCCCCGCCACCACGCCAATGACCACCGCGGCCCAGCTGGCCACGAACGCACAGGGCGCCGTGATCGCCACAAGGCCTGCCAGGACACCGTTCACCGAGAGGCCAGGGTCTGGCTTTCTTGAAGGCCCGAACAGCCACATGGCGAGCATGGCCGACACCCCGCCCGCCCCGCCTGCCAGCAGCGTGTTCACCGCGGCGTTCACGGCCAGGTTCTGGCCCCCGCCGATGAAGGCGAGCGAGGAGCCCGGATTGAAACCGAACCATCCGAAGAACAGGATGATTGTTCCCAGCAACCCCATGGGCAGGTTGTGGCCGGGCATGGCGTTCGCCGAGCCGTCGGGATTGAACCGCCCGATGCGGGGCCCGATCGCGATCGCGCCCGCAAGGGCGATGGACCCGCCGATCATGTGCACCACTCCCGAGCCCGCGAAGTCCACGGCGCCGTTGCCCAGGCCGGCGGTTCGTCCCAGGTTGGCGAGCCAGCCGCCGCCCCACACCCATCCGCCTATCAGCGGATACACCACCATGCTCACCCACAGGCTCATGAGGCAGAAGCCGGAGAACTTCAATCGCTCAGCCATGGCTCCCGTGGGGATGGTGGCGGCGGTGTCCATGAACACCATCTGGAAAAGGAAGAAGGCGAGGATCCCGCTCCCGCTGCGCATGCCCTGCAGCAGGAAGCCATCCCCGCCCAGGATGCCCACCTGGCCGAAGCGCACCAGCCAGGCGCCAAGCCTGCCGCCAAAGTCGCCCAGCGTAGTGGGGGCGAAGGAGAACGCGTCCACACCGCCGACCTTCGGGAAAAGGAAGTTCGCGCCGCCGAACTGGAACGCGAACCCCACAAGCCAGTAGCCGAGCGCTCCGATGCAGAACACCATCATGTTCATCATCATGGTGTGCGCCGCGTTCTTGGATCGGGTGAACCCGGTCTCCACCAGCGCAAAGCCGGCCTGCATGAAGAACACCAGGAAGCCCGCGAGAAGCGTCCACATGATGTTGATCGCCGTGGCGAGCTCCTGGCCTGATGGTCCGGCGGTCTGCGCCGAGACTGCGCCGTTGACTGTCAGCATGAGCACAAGGGCGAGCGCGGGTCCCGCAAGCCGCCCGAATCTTTTCTTTCGCATGAGTGACCTCCCTGACACCCAGCAAATGCAAGGGGCGTGCCAGGCTGCGGAAACTGGCAATGTGGCCGTATTTTGAGTGTTTTTTGAGGGGTACCCTGCTTCAACGCCCCGAAAAAATGGCCAGGGATTGCTACATTCATGTAGCCAAGTCATCATGATCCTACATTTTTGTATCGATCGGCAGCCGTGGGTGCCGAAGGCATGTACAGCGGCCGCGCCGGCCGGGTATGGTGGACCCTGGCGGGCCGACAAGAGCCCGCGCGGGGAGGTGCAAGGTGCGACACGCGCTGATCATCGCCGGGGGATCCGGAACGAGGCTGTGGCCCATGAGCCGGGGCGCGATGCCCAAGCAACTCATTCCTTTCATTCGCGGGAGGAGCATGCTCGCCCTCGCGTGGGAGCGGCTCGAGGGTCTCGCGGGACCGGACCG
>CAIXHJ010000510.1 GCA_903919165.1 uncultured Holophagaceae bacterium | reverse complement strand
TCCAGACCGCCGACATCATCATCTACAAGGCCCACAGGGTGCCCGTGGGGGAGGACCAGCTCTTCCACCTGGAGCTGGCCCGCGAAGTGGTGCGCCGCTTCAATTTCCTGTTCCAGCGGGAGGTGTTTCCCGAACCCGAGGCGGTGCTCACCAAGACGCCAAAGGTGCCTGGACTGGACGGCCGGAAAATGTCGAAGAGCTACGGGAACTGCATCTACTTACGGGACAGCAATGCCGAGATCCTGGAGAAGTGCACGCGCCAGATGGCCTCGGATCCGGCCCGCGTCCGCAAGACCGATCCCGGCAATCCGGACATCTGCCCGGTCTTCGAGTTCCACAAGCTCTTCAGCGACGATGCGACGGTGCAGCTGGTGGACACGGAGTGCCGCCGGGCCGGCATTGGCTGTTTCGATTGCAAGAAGCGCGTGGCGGAAGCCATGACCCGTCGCATCGAACCGGTGCGGGAGAAGATCGAAGCCCACCTCGCCCATCCGGGAAACCTCCAGGAGGTGCTCCGGGATGGTAGCGCCCGGGCCCGCACCGTGGCGGGGGAGACCATGGCCGATGTGCGCGAGGCCATGAAGCTTCCGACACTCTAGGAACGGCCGCAGAACGGGGTCTTGTGTTCCCGATCGGCCCTGATAGACTCTTCTTCTCGTGGTCCCTTAGCTCAGTTGGTTAGAGCATCTGACTCTTAATCAGAGGGTCCCCGGTTCGAGTCCGGGAGGGACCACCAAAGATGACAACACTTACGGCTACCATCATCGGTGGCCGTTTTTGTCGTTACCGCACCATTTCCACCTCCTGGAAAATGGGGGGGAGTTTGGCCCTTTCCTTGGCGGGCGTGAAGTCGTCTCATGCGGATCATGCAATTCGTCCCGAACGCCGAAACCTGAGCCAAGGATCTGGCGCTGGCAGTTATTAGTCAACGAACGCCGTGACGCCGCAGAAACGCAGCATACTTTCGGTCCATGATCTGCATATGGGGAATGAGCCAAGCCTTCAGAAAGTTGGGCATGACGAGGGCGCCGATGGCCCCATTCCGAAACAGCTGGAGCCGAACCTTGGCATGCTCGATTAAGGCCGAGTGCTCGGCAACATGGGCCTCTCGCTCAGGAAAACCCGCCTCCTCCATGACTCGTTCTTCATGGTCGAAATGAGCCCGAGTTTCATGAATGAGGGATTCCATCAATTTCAGGGTTAGAGCTCGATCGCGCTTTTCTTTTACTGTGGCGTGTATCTGGCTCATCAGAGTGGCGAGTCGCTGGTGTTCCTGATCGAAGACAGTCACCCCAACAGAATGTTCTTCGCTTGACCAAGCAAAGAAGGGAACCTCGGGTTCGGGTGCTGATTTTGAAAACCACATAGCTATTCGATGCCCCCTCAATGAAATTCTATCGCAGAACCGGTGGCTGGATGGACTCCCTGGGGATCGCCTCCAGGGGGTTTTTCGTGGTGGCCCTCAATCTAGGTTTCCAGTGCATTAGGATAGAATTTGGATCTACCTGAACTGACCCTACCGGAGAAGAACCATGGCCCTCTTGGAGTGGGACGAATGGTACGAGACAGGAATCCTGAGTATCGATCATGAGCACCACAACCTGTTCGATGCTCTCAACCGGATGCACGATGCCATTTCCTCGGGTGAAAGCCAGGCGAGGGTAAGACAGACTCTCGATTTCCTGGTGGATTGCACTGCCACGCATTTCAGGGATGAAGAGGCTCGGTTGGCAGCCATCAGCTTCCCGGGATTGCCAGAACACCATGCTGAACACACCAAGCTTCTGAACCAAGTGGCCGAGTTCATGGCGACCTTTGATGCAGACCCAACAGCGGTCAATGCGAACAAGTTGGCCCTTTTCCTGGTCGAGTGGATCGTTCGCCACATCAATGAAATGGACATGCGGTATATAGCCGCGATGAAGGCCAAGGGAGTGACATAAACCCTTGCAGTGATAGCCTGCCTTGTCCTTCCGAGTGGTGTGCGTTGGAGAACCCATGCGGATCGTTCAATGCATCCCTGACGCCGGAACCCGAGCCAAGGTTCTAAGTCTCACTCGGCAATGAAGTTGGCCGGAAGACGGCAATGGCCAACCCGGTACGGGACTTCTCGCTGGATTCATTTGGAACTCCATTCCAGTCGGGGGGCCATTAATTGTTGAACTTCCGCCGCCGGAAGTTGATACGATCATCCACAAATCCTTTAACAGCTGAGAGTGGCCCATGGCACACAAGGTATTCGTTGAGGAACTGAGAAAGATCGTCGGGAAGGGAAACGTCCTCGATTCGGACGTGAACCTCCAGCTCTACCAGTACGACGCCTATCTCGAGGAACGGCGTCCCGATGCCGTGGTCTTTGTCCACTCCACGGAGGAGGTGGCCCGCGTCGTCAAACTCTGCAATGTCCATGGCGTTCCCTTCGTTCCCCGGGGGGGAGGCACGAACCTCAGCGGCGGCACGATCCCCCTCAAGGGCGGTGTCGTCCTGGAGATGATCCGCATGAACCGCCTCCTGGAGGTGGACACGGCGAACCTGAGGGCCCGTGTGCAGCCGGGCATGTTCAATCTGGAACTGGGGAATTCCCTTGCCCCCTTGGGTTACCAGTACCTCCCGGACCCGGCCAGCCAGAAGGCCGCGACGCTGGGAGGGAACGTGGCCGAGAACTCCGGCGGCCCACACTGCTTCAAATACGGTGTCACGACGAACCACGTGATGGGGCTCACCGTGGTTCTGCCCGACGGGGAGATCGCTGAAATCGGGGGCATGGCGCCGGACACGCCAGGCTACGACCTCACGGGCGTCTTCGTGGGGAGCGAGGGGACCTTCGGTATCTGCACCGAAGTCGTGGTCCGGATCTTGCGCCAAGCCGAAGGCGTCAAGACGATGCTGGCGATTTACGACAGCATCGAGCGGGGCAGCGAGACCGTCTCGGCCATCGTGGCCGCAGGCATGATCCCCGCCACCCTGGAGATGATGGACCAGCTGGTGATCCAGGCGGTCGAGCAGTCCATCCACTGCGGGCTTCCCTTGGATTGCGCCACTGTGCTGATCATCGAAGTCGATGGGCTGAAGGACGACCTGGAAGCCCAGACCGAGGCCATCGTGAACCTGTGCAAGACCCACGGCGCCCGGGAGGTCCGGGTCGCCAAGGACGATGCGGAACGGGCCCTACTCTGGGCGGGAAGGCGCGGCGCCTTCGGGGCCGTGGCGCGGCTGTCCCCTAGCTATCTGGTCTGCGACGGCACGGTGCCCCGGACAGCCCTTCCCGTGGTACTGAAGAAGGTTGCCGAGGTAGGGAAGAAGTACGACCTGAAGATCCCCAACGTCTTCCACGCCGGGGACGGCAACCTGCATCCGCTAATTCTGTTCGATTGGAGAAACGCCGAGCAGAAAGAGCGGGTCATGAAGGCTGGGATGGAGATTCTCGAACTTTGCGTGCAGCTGGGGGGAACCATCAGCGGCGAGCACGGCGTCGGCCTTGAGAAGATGGATGCGATGCGTCTGGTCCACACGGAGGCCGACATCCGGAGCCAGCTCATGGTCAAGAGAGCCTTCGACCCCCAGGATCTGGCCAACCCCGGAAAGATCTTCCCAGCCCTTCAGGAGGTGGCCAGTGTCGTGTGACGTCGCTTCCCTCCAAAGGCACCTTGAGGAGATCCTCGGCGCTGAGCATGTGGCCTCGGATCCGGGAAGCACCGCGCGCTTTTCGGTTGATGGGGTGGTTCCCGCCCTGATTGTGCGGCCAGGAACCCAGGACGAGGTGGCGCAGGTTGTTTCTGCCTGCGCCGCAGCCGGAGCTGCCTTGGTCCCCTGGGGAGGGGGGACCGGGATGGGTATGGGCAACCCTCCCGAACACCTGGAGGTGGTCGTCCGCCTGGACCGGCTGGACCGGATCGTGGAATTCGACGCCGACAACCTCTGCGTGACCGTGGAAGCAGGGATGCCCCTCGGTCGGCTGCAGGAGATGGTCGCCGGCAGCCAGGAGCTGCTGCCCCTCGATCCCCCCGACAGCGACAAAGTCACCCTCGGAGGTCTCGTGGCTGCGAACCAGAGCGGCCCCCGACGCCTGCTGCACGGGACAGCCCGCGACTGGGTGCTTGGGATGCGTTTAGTCCTTCCGAATGGCGAGCGGATCCGCTGCGGAGGCAGGGTCATCAAGAACGTCTCCGGTTACGACATGAACAAGCTGTTCATCCGAAGTTTCGGAACCCTAGGAATCATCACAGAGGTCACCGTCAAGCTGCTCCCGATGCCCGTCGCCACCGCCACTGTCATCGGGGTGTTCCCGGAGCTTTCGGGGGCGGTGGCGGTCGTGGAAAAGGTCTTGGCATCCTTCCTACTGCCCGAAGCCATGGACCTGCTCGACCAAGCCGCGTTGAAACTTCTTCCGCCTGCCCTGGGTCTCCAGGCCTCCGCCGGGAATTTCGCCTTGGCGATCGGGTTGGCAGGCAGCCAGGAGACAGTCGACCGGCAGCTCCGGGATCTGGAGGCCCTGGTGTCTGGCGGCGGTGGCAGCCCAAGCACCTTCCGTGAAATGGACGCCAAGAAGGTCTGGGCCGCCATCACGAATGTGCTCGAGATGGCGCCCCCCGACCCCACCCGGGTGGTCTGCAAGGTCGCGGTGCCGATTGGACGGATTGCCGGCCTGATGACCTCGGCGCGGGTGCGGGCAGCCGAACAGGATCTCGCCGCCACCATGATTGCTCATGCGGGGAGCGGCGTTCTGCGGGCCGCCCTCTCGCCGGCTCCCGCGTCTCCCGATGGACTGTCTGGCACCGTATCGGCCGTCGAGGCCCTGCGGAAGGAGGCCGTGGCCCTCGGGGGAAGCCTGGTCATCCAGGAGGCCCCGCCAGGGTTCAAGGCACGGGTGGACGCGTGGGGCAGGCCGGGATCCGGCTTTGCCACGATGCGACGGATCAAGGCCGAGTTTGATCCCCGGGGCCTCTGCAGTCCCGGCCGCTTTTTAAGCGGAATCTGAGTTAGAGGGATGAACATGGCGACCCCAGAACTGCTCCCCCACTTCGACACCATCGCCCAGTGCAATCGCTGCGGCTTCTGTCAGGCAGGCTGCCCCGTCTTCCGCGTGACCGGCGAGGAACACTCCCTGGCCCGTGGCCGACAGGCCATCGCGCGCGCCTTGATCCTGGGAAACCTGGACCTCTCTCCGGAAGTGATCGGGGCCCTTGAGGACTGCCTCCTCTGCCGCGGATGCACCGCCCACTGTTTCCCCGGCATCAAGACCGACGAGATCGTCACTGCCATCCGTCACGCCTACATCGGTCGGCACGGCCAGCCAACCTGGCGGAAGGTCCTCTTCCGGAAGATCTTGTCGGACAGCAAGAGACTCGAGACCGCCGGGCGAATGGCGCTCTGGGCCAAACGTCATGGGCTCGGGACCGCCGCCGAGAAGATGGGCCTGCTCGGGGCAGTGGACGGTCGGCTCAGGGTGGCCAACCGGGTGCTTCCGAAGATGCAATCCAAGCCCTTCCTGAGGGGGGAGAAATCCCAGGTGCCACAACCCGCAAAGGTCCTTTACAGGATCGGCTACTTCGCCTCCTGCGGGCTCAGCTTCGAGTACCCGGAAGTGGTCGGGGCCACGCTCCGCGTCCTTGCCAGGAACGGCTGTGAAATCACTGTCCTGGACAACACTTGCTGTGGACGCCCGGCACACGCCTACGGGGACCTGGACGCCGCCCGGGACATCGCCCGGAAGAATATTGATCGCATGGCCGGCGCCTCCGGCCTCGACGCGATCATATCGGAGTGCGGGAGCTGTAGCACTTTCCTGAAGGAATATCGGGACCTCCTACGGAACGATCCGGTCTACGCCCCCAAGGCGGAAGCCCTGTCCAAGAAGGTGCGCAGTTTCAGCGAGTTCCTGGCGTCAGTGGATTCCCCGGTCACCCTGGGCGCCCTCTCGGGCACGGTCACATACCACGATCCCTGCCACCTCTCCAACCGCTTCGGCAAGATCACCGCGCAGCCCCGGAAGCTCCTGAAATCCATCCCGGGTCTGGCCTACAAGGAAATGCCCGAGGCGGACTGGTGCTGCGGGGCCGCAGGAAGCTACACCTTCATGCACCATGCGGAAGCCAAGGGTGTCCTCGAACGGAAAATGGCCAACGTGGAGAAGACTGGCGCCCAAACCCTCGTCACCGAATGCCCCGCCTGCATGATGCACCTCGAATTCGGCGCGAAGGGCAAGGGCCTCCCCGTGCAGGTCCGACACCTGAGCCAGATCCTCGACGAGGCCTATCTCGCCTTGCCGAGCGCGTCTCCAAAATAGGTCAGAAATTCGTTGACATGCTCGGTCGTGGCCAGCGGGCCCATCAGGCCGATGCGGAAGATCTTCCCGGCCAGCGGGCCGAACCCCCCTGCGATCTCAATGCCGTGTTCCTTCAGCAGGGTCGCGCGGACCTTCGCGTCGTCCACGCCCTCAGGAATGCGGGGGGTGTTCAGGTTCCAGATGCGGTGGCCTTCCGGCACGAGCATCTGCAAACCCCTGGCCTCGACCTGCTTGACGAAGTGGAGATGGGCCTGACGGTGGCGCTCCCAACGATTCTCCAGGCCTTCTTCTTCGATCAGGCTCAAGGCTTCGTACAACGCATAGAACATCGTGGCCGACGCGGTGTGATGGTAGCGATGCGAGACCATCAGGTAGTCGGCGATCAGGCCGATGTCGAAATACCATGAGCGGCACTGCTTGGTGCGCTGCTTCAACAACTCGGCCGCGTGCGGCGACACCGTGATAGGCGCCAGTCCCGGAGGACAACTCAGGCCTTTCTGCGTGCAGCTGTAAGCGACATCGATTCCGGTCTTGTCGACTTCGACCGGCATGGCGCCCAACGAGGTCACGCAATCGGCAATCACCACCGCGCCGACTTCGTGCGCAGCCTTGCAGATGGCCTCGCCGCGCTGGAACACGCCGGTCGAGGTTTCGGCAGTCACGTACATCACCACCTTGGGTTTCTCGCGGTGAATGAACTCCGCAGCCTCCGCATCGCCGAAATACTCGCCCCAGGGCTTCTCGAAGCGAACCACTTCGGCACCCTGGCGTTTGGCCATCTCGGACATCCGATCGCAGAAGTAGCCGCTGGCCAGCACCACGGCCTTGGTGTCGGCGTCGACGAAGTTGGTGATGGCCGTTTCCATGCCAGCGCTACCGGTGCCGGAGATGACGAAGGTGAGTTCGTTTTGGGTGCCGAACACCTTGCAAAGCCTTTGCTTGATGCCGGTGCTGATTTCGAAGAAGTAGGCGTCAAGATGCCCGACCACGGGCTGCGCCATCGCTTGGTAAACCCGGGGATGCACCTGGCTCGGGCCGGGGCCAAACAGAAAGCGCTTCGGGGGATGAACCGAGATCTCCTCGCCGACGGCGACACTGGCTTCTGAGCGGACCATGAATCCTCCTTGTAATGGCTTGATTTTCAAGCGTATATCATACCACCCTGTCGTGTACTGGAATGTGCTTCGTAAAGCCTGCCTTCATCATTTTCTGGCATCAGATTCGGAAGGCGAATGGGCGATCGCGGTCCCTTCTTCCAATGGCTCTTCAAGGCGGGCATCCATTTGACCGTCTCCTGAGAGGCGATTGCCAGGATGGGAATCTGGCTGCACGGGTCAACCACCCCACCATCGTTGCAGTCTCCAGAGTCCTCCCAGCGTCATGAGCAGGGGGTGAAAAGAGATTCAAGTGCGGAAAGTTAACGATGGTAAGGGTTTCGTACAACTGGAAGTGCACCGACACCTGGATTGAACATCAGGGGGGCCCCGGGTCGAATGAGGGAGGGACCACCAACACAAGATTCGCGCATAGGACTATTCTGCGCGGTTGTTGTACCTATTGGGGTTCAAGGTACCAACCCCGCCGACATACGTCCCCTGGGTTCTCAAGTTGGATGTGCGCCCGAGCAATTCCTCTTCGATGAAACGGGCCACCTGGGCAGCCGCGGACCATCCGTTCCTGTCATCGGCGAGGTAGTGGGCGCGGGCCACACGTTGCGCAATGTCAATGCAGGCCTCGGCGGTGTTCATCTCGACACCCTTGACGACTTTCTGTGTATGGGCATTTCCAGGTGGCATGTGGTCTCCAGGCTAGGTGTGTGGATTGGGGGGGTCGGCAGATGGAGTGCCTTCACCCTTCCAATAGTTCCCGCAGTGGTGATGTGGATCATTTCACGCGGCGCCGTTCATCCTGGCGATTCAGGTGGAGTTGCTTCAACCTGTATATTGTAAACCAGCTCAATTCCGCTAGGTTACCGTCATGCCCTATGAATTTTCAGCGTCCGAGGACTTCTACACCATTCGGCTCTATGGCCGACTGACAGATGAAGACCTCGAGCGGCTGTTCGCTGAGATGGAGAAGGCGGAAAACACAGCGCCGGTTGCCCTAAACCGGGTCACTGATGCTACTGATGTGCTGTTCTTCGAGATTCATTCCGATCCTGTGACGGCCCTCACGGAACGCAGAAGGACCGTGCGCCTCAAGAACACAATTAAGTCGGCAATCATTGTTCGAAGGGAGGTCGCTCTCGGATACGCGAGGCTGTTTCAGATGCTCCATGACCACCCTCAGATTGAGATCAGAACAGTGAACAATAGAGAGGAGGCTTTGAATTGGTTTGCCGAGGGAAAGGCTCCCAACTCCTGACCCTCAGATCATCCGGCCGAGCAGCCTAACCACACCCGTGCCGGTCATCGCGGCGATTCATCCGGGGAAGAATGCATGACCTTCAAGCCCACGACCTATCTCCTCAGCTTCACGGCCTTCGTCGTGCTGTTCATGGGGTTGGGTGGATATGTCGGATACGCCAAGCTGGCAGATCTCTTCCTGGCTCGATCCTATCTGGATGCCCTATCCATCAATGCCCAAGTCCTGGTTGATCAACAGGGCAATGTGCTGCACTGGGAGGACCAGGTGCCCCTGCAACACGGGGTGTCCGCCCGCATCACCGCCAGCAATCGACCCCTGCCGATCTCGATCCATTATTCCGACGAACCAGAACCCACACTCCAGCCTTCTCCCAGGGTGACCGGCATACCCCTGGCCGCCAACGAACGCACCGAGGATATCCGGATTGATAAGGCCAGCCATTACCTCTACGCACGGGTGTTCGCAACCTCCAACATCAAATCGAAAGAGATCACCTGGCTGTACAAATATGATCTCCAGAACCGCAAAATTTTGCGCCGCGCCTCCGTCAATCCGATCCTGCTTCCAGCGCCTTTCAGGCCCTGATAGAGCCACCCGGCCTGCCATTCAACCAGGACCCAGGCGCAAGCGCGTGACCTTGAACGTGGGCCCGACCTGGTCGTGCGGGACTACCCGAAGTGTAGGGCGGCTAGGATTGTGGCACGTGTACCGATCAGGCCATGGGACATTCCCAACCATCGCCGTTTTTCGAAGTGTCAATTCCAGACCCGTCCGGTACTCATGGAGTCTGGATGATCCTCCCGGAGAAGCTTTTGCTTTTCTGGTCTGCCAACCAGGGGCCGTCGGGTTCCATGAACCTGGATCAGGACAGCTCTCGTGCGGGTGGCAGAAAGGCCCGATGAAGAGCCCGCAGATACCCGGTCTGCGGACGCTTTCCCTGATCCGGCCTCTCGTCACAACTTGGCCGGGGCGGCGATCTCGCGTGGACGGTGGAGCTATATTTGTAGCGCCGCCCCTATCCCTACGGGTAGGTCGGGAAACGCAGGAACGACGGGAGGAATACCGTGGGCTTGAAAAACACCATCGTCGATCTCATGCCGGGCCGTCTGGTCCGGATCTTCGCGGCCCCCTACATCGCGGGCAAGGGCATCGCCAGCGGCGTGGCCAAGGCCGATGAGATCCACAGCAGGCTGGGCCTCTATTCCACGGTGGACCTGCTGGGCGAGGAGGTGTTCCGCCGGGAGGACGTGGAAGCCATGGTCCAGGTGTACTTCCGCATGATCGAGGCCCTGAAGGACCGCCCCTACGCCAGCATCAGTCTCAAGCCCACCCAGCTGGGCATCAACGAGAGCGAAGCCTACTGCCAGGACAACATCCGCCGCATCGTCGCCGCCGCGGCCGCCCACGGGATGCACGTCACCCTGGACATGGAGGATCGGCACTTCACGGACGTCACCCTGCGGATGTTCAAGGCCATCCGCAATGACCTGGACAACTTCGGAATCGTGCTGCAGAGCCGCCTCTTCCGCACGCCCGACGACATCAAGGCGTTGCATGCCAAGCCCTGCAAGGTGCGCATCTGCATCGGCATCTACAACGAACCCCCCGAAGTGGCCCTCCAGGACAAGGCCGACATGAAGGCGAGGCTCTTCGAACAGGTGCAGCTCCTGCTGGATCACGGCCACTACCCCGAAATCGCCACCCATGACGAGCCCCTGATCCGCCGGTGCCTCGAGCACCTGGACAAGCATGGTGTGGCGAAGGGCGCTTACGAGGTCCAGATGCTCCTGGGCGTTCCCCGCACGGAACTCCAGCAGGAGATCGTCAAGCGCGGCCAGATCATGCGGCTCTATGTCCCCTTCGCGGAGGACTGGAAATACGCCGTGCGCTATCTGAAGCGCCGCCTGGCCCACAGCCCATCCATGGCCCTCATGGTGATGAAGAACATGTTCGGCAGCTGACCCGTCCATTCGGCGCTGGGAGACCATCACCCGGGAGTATGGTTCAATGGGGTCGTGTCCCATCGACGGAGGAATCCATGAAGAAGTTCCTGGCGCTTGTCCTGGCGAGTTCCTTTGCCCTGGTAGCCTTCGCCGCCGACGAAAAGAAGCCCGAGCCGAAGAAGGCCTCCTGTGGCATGGCCTGCTGCGAAAAGAACAAGGCCGAATCCTGCAAGGGCTGCCCCGATTGCTGCAAGAAGAAAGCCGCCCCGAAGAAGGACGCTCCGAAGGCTGATGCTCCCAAGAAGGACTGATCCCCGCCGGTCCGTTTCGATGAACCCTCCGGGCCCCGACCCTGAAGGGTTGTTCATGTCTGGGCGGAGCCGAAACACGCCCTGACCCTCTTCCGGGGGGTGTGGGTTTCGTGGTTCCCTGGACTTCATGAAACTCCGTGTCTGGATTCCGGCCCTCGTCCTGCTGCTCCTGGCCTTCGCGGCCACCGCGGGCTGGATGTGGACGCGCGAGGCCCCGCCCCCCGCATTGGAGGGTTCTGCCAACGAGAAGGCCAGAGCTTCGGCACGCCCTGTCCTTCGACGGGTGGTGAAGGTCCAGGAGCGCCTGGTGGACCAGACCCCGCTGTTGACGGCCCGAAGCCTGGTGCCGCTGGCAGTGACCCAGGAAGAGAGGCCGCTGGCCCTGCAGGCGGAACGCCTTGGCAACCATTCCGTGGACCTGGCCTTCGCCGATGCCCTTCGCCGGGCCGCCACAACCCACCCGCCCCAGACACCCGAGATCAAGGGGCTGTCTGATGCGAAGGCGAAGGCCCAGGCGGCGGTGGAGGCCGGCCAGCAGACGATCCAGCGGCTCACCCGGCAGCTCGCCGGAGCCCGGCAGGCCCAGCGGGACGCCCTGGAGGACCAGATCGAGGTCGCCAAGGCCCAGCTGGAACTGGACCAGGATGAACTGGATACAGCCTCCAATGACCTCGCCAAGGCTGGAGGGGACCCCCAGGCCAAGATCAAACGCCTCAAGGATGCTCACGAAGCGGCTGATCGGGAATCCTCCCAGGCCATGGCTGCGGCCAGGCCCGCGCCGGTGTTCCAGGCCGGGAGCCTGGTGGGCCGGATCCTCGAATGGCGCGCCCAGCGCGCTAAATACGCCCGGCTGGACCAGGCCAGGCTAGAGGCCCAGACCAAGGGCCAAGCCCTCCTCAAGCGCCGAGCCGAAATCGAGGCACAGGCCCAGAAAGAGGAGGAGGAGCGCGAAGCCGCGAAGTCCTGGGCTTCCAACCTGGTGAAGGATTCCGCGGCCACAGGCGAAGGGCCCGGCCGAGACCAGGCCAAGTCTGCCGTGTCCTATCTGCAACAGTACGGCGAAGTCCAGCACAGGCTTTCCAGCATGGCCCGCCGGGTGCAGGACCAGCAGGCTCTGGCGGAGACCTACGGGGCCTGGATGGGCCTGGTGGACGAATATCGGAATGCCGCCCTTCATAGCGTCCTCACCCAGATGCTGGTGATCCTTGGCCTAGCCATCCTGGCCTATCTTCTGGGTCTGCTCATCGGTCGGAGCTTTCACCGGGAGAACTCCGAAGACCGCGCTTCGGTGGGTGCCCACAAATCGGTCCTGAAAGTGATCCTCCGGGTGACCGTGGCCCTAGCCATCCTCCTTCTCATTCTTGGCATCCCCGCGCAGGCCACCACGGTGTTCGGCCTGGCCGGAGCGGGACTCACCATAGCCCTCAAGGATTTCATCGTGGCTTTCTTCGGCTGGTTCATCCTCATGGGGAAAAACGGCATCAGGGTGGGCGACTGGGTGGAGATCCGGGGTGTCGGGGGCGAGGTCGTCGAGATTGGGCTGCTCCGCACCGTGATTCTGGAGACAGGCAGTTGGAGCGATGCCGGACACCCCACGGGTCGGAAGGTCGCATTCGTGAACAACTTCGCCATTGAGGGCCACTTTTTCAATTTCTCCACTTCCGGGAAGTGGATGTGGGACGAGTTGCACGTCCTGGTCCCATCAGGCCAGGATCCGTACCTGGTCATCGATGGTGTGCAGAAACTGGTGGAACAACAGACCAAGGCCAACTCGAAGCTTGCCGAGGCTGAGTGGCAGCAGACTGCCGCCCGGTACCGGATCAAGGCCTTCACAGCTATTCCCGGCGTCCTGGTGACTCCCGGCGCCAGCGGCATGGAAGTCCGTGCCCGGTACATCACACGCGCTTTCGAACGCCACGAGACCCGGCTGAGGCTGAACCAAGCCGTCGTGGAACTCATGCACGGCCCCCGCAGAGATGGGGGAGGGGCGGTCGTGAAAGTCGAGGCTGGATGATTTCGTTTTCCAACGTCAGCAAGCAGTACGGCAAGCAGATCCTATTCATCGAGGCGGACTTCCAGCTCAATCCCGGCGAGAAGGTGGGCCTGGTGGGTCCGAACGGGGCAGGGAAATCCACCCTGTTCCGAATGATCATGGGCGAGGAGGCACCAGACGACGGCTCTGTCACCCTGCCGAAGAAGCTCACCCTCGGCTACTTCCGCCAGGAAGTGGATGAAATGGCGGGTCGCCCCGTACTGGATGAGGCCATCGCCGGCAGCGGGCGGCTGGGCGACCTTCACCACGAACTGCTGGATCTGGAACACGCCCTGTCCAACCCCGAACGGGGTGACGAATTGGAGGCCATCCTCGAACGCTTCGGCCATGTGCAGGAGGAATACCAGCACCTCGGGGGCTACGAGTTGGAAGCCCGGGCCCGGGCCTGCCTCCATGGCCTCGGCTTCGAGGATGACCAAATCGACGGCGACGTGGGCGCCCTCTCCGGGGGCTGGAAGATGCGCGTGTCCATGGCCAAGGTGCTGCTCGGCACCTTTGATGTGCTGCTCATGGACGAGCCCACGAACCACCTGGACATCGAATCCATCCTCTGGCTCGAGGCCTTCCTGAAGGCCGTGCCCGCCACCCTGCTGATGACCAGCCACGACCGGGACTTCATGAACCGCGTGGTCACCAAGGTGCTGGAAATCGACGGTGGCGACATCACGACCTATTCGGGCAACTACGACTTCTACGTGAAGGAGCGCGAGCAGCGGGAAGCCAACCAGGAGGCCGCCTACGCCCGCCAGCAGGCCAAGCTGGCCAAGGAACAGCGCTTCATCGAGCGGTTCTCGGCCCACGCCGCCAAGGCCGCCCAGGTGCAGAGCCGCGTGAAGGCACTGGACAAGATCGAGCGCATCGAACCGCCCCGGAAGCGCCGGGTGGTGAAGTGGGATTTCCGCAGCCCCGGCCGCTCCGGCGATGACGTGGCCATGCTTAAGGGCGTGTCCAAGGCCTATGGTGCGCGCAGGATCTACGACCAGTTCTCCTTCCACATCCGTCGCGGCGAGCGCTGGTGTGTGATGGGGAAGAACGGAGCCGGCAAGTCCACCCTGCTGAAGATGGTAGCGGGCGCCGTCCAGCCCGATGCCGGTTCCGTGCGCCTGGGCGCCAGCCTGAGCCTCGGCTACTTCTCCCAGCAGGCCCTCGACCTGCTGGATCCCGAGCTGACAGTGCTCGAGCAGATGCAGAAGGATTTCCCGATGGAGGGTCTGGGCGTACTGCGCAACCTGCTGGGTGCCTTCCAGTTCTCGGGCGATGATGTGGACAAGAAAATCCGGTCGCTGTCAGGTGGCGAGAAGTCCCGTCTGGTCATGGCCCGCATGCTCTTCAATCCCCCGAACTTCCTGGTGCTGGACGAGCCCACGAACCACCTGGACCTGGCCACCAAGGAGATGCTCATCGAGGCCCTGAAGGATTTCGAAGGCACCATGCTCTTCGTGTCCCACGACCGGACGTTTCTTCGCGGCCTCGCGAACCGCGTGCTGGAGCTGGGCGGCGAGGAGCACGAGGGCCCCGTGGTGTTCGACGGCTCCTATCCGGAATACGTGGAAAACATGGGCCGCGAGGCCCCGGGGGTGCATAACTAGCCAGCGGCTCGCCAGTCCCATCCACCAGACAGCGAAGGCGAGGGCTCCGGAGCCACAACACCTGGTTGCTGGCGTCAAGGGGTGACCTGGTGATGGTCAGGTGGACCGCGCGTAGTAGATCACCATGCTCATCAGTGCGGTATCACCGCCAGGGTTGTGATAGGAATGGGGCACGTCCGCCTTGAATCGGATGGAGTCCCCCGGGTCGAGGGTGTGTTCGTCTTCACCCACTCGGATCGCCAGCTGCCCAGAGTGCAGCGTGATGAATTCATGGGCACCTGTAATGTGTCCCTCTGCGGGGAGGTAGCCTCCTGGATCGACCTCGACCCGATACATTTCGAAGCTGCGCTCGGCATCGAAGGGGAAGATGGGGTAGTTGCGCACCTTGCCTCCATCCTCGATCAACGGCGCGACCTCACCCCGAGTGATGACCTCAGAGTCATCCTGGGAGCGTTTCACCAGGGAAGAGAAGGAGACCTTCAGGCCATTGGCGATCCGCCAGAGCGTGGACACGGTCGGACTCACCTCGCCCCGTTCAATCTGGCCCAACATGCTTTTGCTCACACCAGACAGTTTCGCTACGCCATCCAAACTCAAGGCCTGTTCTGCGCGCAGACGCTTGAGGTTCTCGCCAATGCACTGGCTCAGGCTCTCCATAGGATCTCCTCGGCGAAGAGTTTGTGCACTATAACGCACAAAAAGCATATTATACAGGAAGGCGGTCCAGCGCCCCTGGACCCTTGCTAAGGAGGTGATTCGTGCCGAATGGGTTGGCGTTCCTGTCGTTTGTGCTAATCACGACCTTCACTCCCGGCCCGAACAACATCATGGCAATGGCGAACGCCAGCCGCCATGGGTTCAAGCGCAGCATGCGCTTCACACTCGGTGTGGGGGCGGGCTTCTTTCTGATGATCGGCCTGTCCGTGGCCTTCTCGGTCGCTCTGTACCGGGCGATTCCGACGATCAAGCCGGCCATGACTGTCATCGGGGCGTGTTACATCCTCTGGCTGGCCTGGAAGACGGCCACCAGTTCGCCCGGGGATGATTCCACCGCAGCACAGAACACATTCCTATCGGGCCTGCTGCTCCAGTTCCTGAACCCCAAGGCGATCCTCTACGGGCTGACCGTGGCATCGACCTTCCTGGTGCCCTACTACCATTCGGCCCCAGTCTTTGTGGCTTTCGCCGCGGCGCTTGCCTTCGTGGCATTTGTGGCTACGGGCTGCTGGGCATTGTTCGGTTCGGTGTTCCGGCGCTTCATGACAGAGAACCACCGGGTGGTGGGGTACGCCATGGGTCTGCTACTGGTCTATTGTGCGGTCTCCCTCTTCGTGTGACGGGAAGCCTCAAAGACCGGAGAATCTCAGAAGCGGTGGTGGCTGGCAGACGAGGCAGATCCGCTCGCCGGTTCGCGGATGGTGGAGCTCAAGGCGATGGGCATGCAAGAGGTACCCGGGATCGCCTGGGAGGGCAGTGGTCCCGGGCAGCGGGATGCCTCCGGATCCATAGAGGGGATCACCCACCAGCGGATGACCTGCAAAGGCCATGTGGATGCGGATCTGATGGGGGCGGCCCGTGCGGATCTCCACTTCCACAAGGGTGGCGTCCGGGCGTCGTTCCAGCACGCTGACCCGACTGAAGGAAGGTCGGCCTTCGGGGCGGGCGGCATGGAGGGTGCCCAGTGGCGCATAGGGAACCTCTCCGATGGGAGCGGCGATCTCGAAAGCGTCGTCCTCCACTTTTCCGCTGCAGAGCGCCCGGTACACCTTGCGGGTCCCCGGTCCCTGGAAGGCGGCCTGGAGCGGCTTCCGGGCCCTGGCAGTGGGTGCGAAGAGCACGATTCCCGAGGTGCCTCGGCCCAGCCGATGCATGGGGCTGGCTTCGGGATGCCGCCGCCGGACCAGGGCGAGGAGCGTGTGGTCCAGAAATTCGCCGCCCCCTGGCAGGGTGGGCAGTCCATTGGGCTTGGCCACGGCCAGGAGATCCCCGTCTTCGTAGAGGATGGCGGTCGCGAGGGGCACCTCGGGCTCGACCCAGGGGGGACGGAGCCAGGTGAGCTTTTGCCCGGCCTGGAGGATGTCAGCTCTTCGGGCGGGTTCGTCCCCAAGGAACACCTGGCCCGAGTTGATCCGGGTCAGCCATTCAGCCTCCGAAGCTAGGGGGTACCGAACCGCCAGGTGGGCCAGCACGGTCTGCCCCGCTGCCGCGGAACTGACCTGTTCAATATGACGGAACCCGCCGTTCGGCGCGACCATGACTTGCCCCAGGGACCGCCGGGAAGGTTCCGGGCGGCTCCGGATTATCGCAGTCGATCCAGCAGCTTCTGATCTACAAAAGCGGTGATCTCAGCCAGCTTCTCCCCGGCCTTCGCCAGCAGGTCGGAGCATTGGGCCTGCAAGTCGGCCACGTAGGCGGCGTCCGTGATGTCCTTGAGGTTGATCATCACGTTCCAGACGCCGCTGCGCACGCCGGCATAGGCCATCTGGGCACCCACGGCCGCGTCCGTGATGGAGACCACCTTGCCCAACCGCGTGGCCTCCCCGGCCACTTCCAGGGCGGCGTAGCAAGCCTTGGTTGTATCGAGGGGCACGTCGATGGCCACCTTGAGCCCGGCCTGCATGGCGGCCTGCCGGACGGCCTTCTGTTCGAGCGTCGCGTCCGGCAGGCGGCGTGCCTCCATGAAAGCGTTGAAGGCATTGGTATCGGCATCCACGGCCGCCAGCAGGCGGTCCTTGAGGACCTGCGCCTGTTCCGCCAGGGCGATGAGCCTGGCATCCTTCTCGGCATCTGGTCCGCCCTGGGCCAGGTTCGCCACCATGCTGGCGAGAGCGGCGCCCAGGCTGCCCGCCAGGGCCGCGATGGAGCCGCCGCCGGGTGCCGGCGTGTCGCGGCTGACCTCGTCCGTGAAGGCGTGGACAGGCATGGAGACCAGCGCCTTCGGATCGTAGGTGGGCAAGCCCAGTACTTTCTTCTCCGGGTCGAAGGGCGCCACATCGCCCAGCCCCATGGAGAACACGGCGGTCTGGAGGATGTCGGACGTGGGCACACCCGTGGACTTGCCCATGGTGTTCAGGTAGTGCCGGCCCGCGGCCAGCAGACACTGGAAGGGCACCAGGCCCACCACCTCGCTGCCCGTGACCACCAGCCCCCGTTCGGCGGCCAGCTTGCGGGCCGCCTCCAGCACTGTGTGCGGCCCGGTCTGCTTGTAATCCGTGAGGTTCACGCTGATTTGGGCGCGGTGGTAGGTGTCCACGTACCAGCCGATGGCCTTGCAATGGCTGAAGAGGCCCCGGCGGCGGACCTTCTCGCCTATGGGATTGGCCGGGTCCACATCGTTCAGGCGCATGAGGGCGGGTAGGTCATAGCCGTGGGCCGCAGCGCAGTGGTCTGTGGTCTCCTGAAAGGTCGCGCCCGTGAAGTCGCAGTTGCCGCAGGGGAAGGACCCCTCGGCGTAGAAGATCAGCTCACCGGCCTGGTAGTGGGGCTTCACCCGTCCGCGCCGGGCCACGCGGCCCTTCTCTCGCAGCTCGAAGGCGATGTCAGTGGCATGGGCCTTGTCGGCGGAATTCAGGGTCACGTTGAAGGCCACCAGAAACTCCCGCGCGCCAATGATGGTGGCGCCGGCCTGGGCGTTGTAAGAGGCGGCAAAGTCAGGCGTCCACTGGGGATCCTGGAGCTTCTTCTCGAGCCCCTCGTACTCGCCCCTGCGGACCTCGGCCAGATTGCGGCGTTCGGGCCGCGAGGCGGCGGCTTCGTAGAGGTAGACCGGAATGGCCAGTTCCCGGGCGACGCGTTCCCCCAGGCGGCGGGCCAGTTCGGCGCAATCGTCCATGCTCACGCCCTCCACGGGCACGAAGGGAACGACGTCCGTGGCGCCCATGCGGGGGTGGGCGCCGAACTGATGGCGCATGTCGATGACCTTGACGGCTTCGGCGATGCAGCGGAAGGCGCCTTCCAGCACAGCCTCGGGCTCGCCCACGAAGGTGATCACCGTGCGGTTCGTGTCCGCGCCCGGATCCACATCCAGGAGCCGAACACCGGGCACGGCGGCGATGGCGTCCGTCACTTGCTTGATCTTCGCGGCATCCCGGCCCTCCGAGATGTTCGGCACGCACTCCACCAGCTTGCGGGACATGGCTCCTCCGGGACTCCAAAGTCTAGCAGTGGCGCGGCCTCCGGATTCCCGGCCGCTCCGGAATGGACACTTCGTCAATTCCTGGGGTGGTGAGGCCTACTGGGGCTGCTCATTCTTCACGCCGCTCACCACGTGGCCAGTGGGACCCACGCGGGCGGCGGTGTCGCAATAGCCGGTCTGATCATCGAAGAAGAAATCGGGTTCGAACTCGCGCAGGAAATCGGCCTTCTCCAGGCCGCCCAGGAACATGGCTTCGTCCACCTGGATGTTCCAGGCCATGAGGGTGCGAATGGCGCGCTCATGGGTGGGGGCGCTACGGGCGGTCACCAAGGCGGTTCGAATGCGCATGGGCGCGCCTGCAGCCATATCCTGGAGGGGGCGCAGGGCCTCGAGCAGGGGCTTGAAAGGGCCTGGGGGCAGGGGGGTCGCTGCATGCTCGATCTCGTGGGCCTGGAAGGCCGCCAGGCCATCCCTGGCATAGACCCGTTCGGCCTCGTCGCTGAACAGCACGGCATCACCGTCGAACGCGATGCGGATCTCCTCCGGGTGGCGGTCCGCCGCCACGGCACTGTCGGGGTAGACCCGCGCCGCGGCGAAGCCCGCGTTGAGGGCCGCCCGCACATCCTCCTCCTTGGCGGAGAGGAACAGGTTCGCTCCCAGGGAAGTCAGGTATGGGTAGGGATTCCGGCCCCGGGTGAACACGCCCCGCTCCAGCTGGAGGTTCGATTCCTGGGCGCTGCGGAAGACCCGCAGGCCGCTCACGGGATCGTTGCGGGACAGGATCACCACGGCCACGCGAGCTTCCGCCTCGGTATTGAAAGCGAGGAGCTTCTTCACCAGGGGATAGGCCACCCCTGGCCGGGCGGGCACGTCCAGCCGCGACAGCTGGAGTTCCATGTAGGCCCGGTCGTCGGAGGCCTCGAAGAAGCGGTTCTCCTCCTCGAAATCGAAGAGAGCGCGGGACGAGATGGCGACGACAAGCTTGCCTTCCAGGGACTTGGGCATGGACCCAGAGTACATTGAGGAATGCTCCGCCTCTACTTTGATGCCAATGCCACGGCGCCGCCCCATCCGGACGCGGTGGAGGCGGTTCGGCGGGCCATGACGGAGGACTGGGCCAATCCCACCAGTACCCACCGGGAGGGCCAGCGGGCGAGGTACCGCATCGAGGAAGCCCGACGCGAGATCGCCTCTGCGCTGGGCGTGGCGCCGGGAGAACTGGTGTTCTGCGCCAGCGCCACGGAGGCCCTGCACCTGCTGATCCGTGGCCTCCAACCGGCGCTGGGGCACCGTCCCGCGGCGGTGTTTCCGGGCGAGCACAGCGCCTGCCTCAATCCCCTGAAGGATTGGTCCCGGGTGACCTGGCTGCCGGAGGCCCCTCCGGACTGCGCCACGGTCGTGCAGATGGCGGCAAACAACGAGACGGGCATTCTCTACGACATGCCCTCCGTGCTGAACGCTTTGCGGATCAGGGATTCCGTGCAGGCCTGGGGCAAGGTACCGGTGGACCTGTCGGACTGCGACGCCGCCGTGTTCAGCGGCCACAAGATGGGCGGACCCCGGGGCTCGGCCCTGCTGTGGATGCGGCCGGGCCTGCCCTGGGAGGCGGTGATGGAAGGCCCCCAGGAGCGCCGCCGCCGTGGGGGCACGGAAGATCTGCCCGCCATCCTGGGTCTGGTGGTGGCGGTGCGGCATTTGACCGAGCGTCTAGCCATGAATGCGTCCCTGGCGCCGCTGCGGGACGCATTCGAGGGAGAGGTCACATCCTGGGGCCGCGACATCGAGGTCATCGGCCAGGGCTCACCGCGCCTCCCGAATACGAGTTGCATCCTGTTCAGAGGAAGGAATGGAGAGGCCCTGCACGCCGCCCTGGACCTGGCCGGTTTCGCCGCGAGCACTGGCAGCGCCTGCCACAGCGGATCAGTGAAGCCCAGTCATGCGATCACGACTCTGGGATATGGCTTGGATGACGCGCGGTCGGTGCTCCGCTTCTCGATGCTTCCCGACGCACGGCCCGTCGAAGTGGAGGCCCTGGTGGCGGCCATCAAGCGGCTGGCATGAACCTCTGAGAACTGGCCCAACAGCGCATGACCTGAGGGTATCAAGCTAACCTGGATGGATGACCACGCCCCGCTGGCCCTATCCGCTGCTCCGCCTGAAGCCCGGCAAGGAGACCCTGATCTCCAAGCGCCATCCCTGGGTCTTTTCTGGGGCCCTGGCCAAGCCCCCGGAGGTCCATCTGGTGCGGCTGGCTGATGCTTCCGGCCAGGTGCTGGGAGTGGGCACGGCGAGTCCCGCGAACCCTCTGGCGGCGAGGATCTTCCGCTTCGAGGACGCGCCGCTGGACGAGGCCTTCTTTCGCGATCGCCTTGAATCGGCACTGGCCCTTCGCAAGGACCTGGGACTCTGGGATCCCGATGGCGGCTGCCGCTGGATCTTCGGCGAGGGCGATGGCCTGCCGGGCCTGGTGGTGGACCGCTATGCTCAGGCGCTGGTGCTCCAGGTGGGCACGGCGGGACTGGAACTCCTGCGCGACACCTGGTGGCCCGTGCTGGTCGAGATCGGGAAGCGCGAGGGTATCGCGGCCTTCGTGGAGCGTAGCCAGTCCGGCCGCCGGGAGGAGGGGCTCGATCCCGTGAACCGCCTGCTCAAGGGCAGTCTCGCCGGGCCCGTCACCGTGCGCGAGGGTCCCGCGCGACTCAGCGTGGATCTGCTGCGGGGCCAGAAGACGGGCTTCTTCCTGGACCAGCGGGAGCACCGGTTGCAGCTGGGCCGCGTTTCGAAGGACCGCCGCGTGCTCAACGCCTTCGGCTACACGGGCGGCTTCAGCATCCACGCGGGGCTGGGTGGTGCCGTGGAGGTGGCCACCCTGGACATCAGCGCCCCGGCCCTGGATCAGGCGGAGCGGGACTGGGTGGCCAACGGCCTGGATCCGGCCGCGCACCTGCGCATGGAGGGCGATGCCTTCGAGCTCATGAGGCAGCTGGAGCCCATGGGCTGGGATCGGGTGATCGTGGATCCGCCTGCTTTCGCCAAGCAGCGCAAGGACTTGGACAAGGCCTTCAAGGCCTACAAGGACCTCTTCCGCCTCGGCGCCCGCGCCACCGCGCCCGGCGGGATGCTCTGGTGCTTCTCCTGCAGCCAGCACCTGGACCGCACCCGCTTCCAGGAGGCGGTGTGGACCGCGCTGCTGGAGGCAGGCCGTGACGCCCGCGTGCTGGCCCATCTGGGGCAGCCCGCGGATCATCCCTACGCGTTGAATCATCCAGAGGGGTTCTACCTCAAGGGGTTGTGGCTGGGCCTGGATTAACCGGGTTCCGGCCTCGGAGTCCTCCCCGGAGTGGTGGCTTCAATAGCGCCCGACGGCCATGGGCTGCTCCTTCTCGATGGCACGCAGGCGCTGAGCCCAGGCTGCGAGCCAGGCTTCCCGTTGAGCCGCATCGGCCCGGACCGGACCGTAGTGGATCTGCGGCGCCAGCACCTCAAAGCCTGTGAATTCCAGCATGCCGCGATGGATCGGGCGCAGGACCGCCTGGAGATCCCCATTGAAGCCATCGGCCGTGTAGGACTCCTGGGGTCCGCCCGTGGTCAGCGAAAGCAGGGCGCGCTTTCCACGGAAGACACCGGTCTCGTAGATATGCCCCATCCCGTAGGTCCGCCCCATGGCGAAAACGCGATCCACCCAGCCTTTGAGGATGCCGGGCAGGCCGAACCACCAGAGGGGGAACTGCCAGATCATCAGGTCGGCCGCTTCGATTTTTTCGATCTCCGCTTCGACCTCCGGTGAAAAGCCGCCGACCTCGCTGGCGTGCATCTCCTCGGTCTGCAGTTTCAGGTAGTCCGGGTCTTTCACGGTGCTGAAGTTGCGTCGGCTCGACACCGGATCGAAGCCCATCCGGTAGAGATCGCTGGTGACCACGGTATGGCCCGTGGCCCTAAGGGTCTGGATGGCGGTCTGGAACAGCGCGCCGTTGAAGCTCTTCGGCTCCGGGTGGGCGAATACGATGAGTACATTCATGCCTGTCCTCCTGGGCGGACCCCGCCGTCGGACTCCATGATCGCGCCTTTGGCCAGCTCGGACTCTGCGGTCCAGGGATCGCACCACATCGGGGCGGAAAATCCTACCCCAGCCGCTCCCTAGCCTCGTCCATGCCCTTGGTGTGCAGCGCGCCAAGGTTCAAATCGAGCAGATGGCTAAGCTTCACGTTGCCCATGGCGCCGAGCATGGAGGCCTTGAGGCGGGGGACGCTGGTTTCCATCGAGGCGATCAGTTCCTTCACCTGCTTGCGGCGGCTCTCCAGGCTTGAGCAGCCGCAAAGGGGGCAGCCGCAAGGCACAATGGGAAAGCCCCGCAGCCAAGCGTAGCGTTGCAGGTCCTTCTCTTCGCAGGTGCCCAGGGGGCGGATGACGGTGTTGGCGCCGTCGTCGCTCACCAGACGCAGGGGCATGGTGCTGAGGCGGCCCTCGAAGAACAGGTTGATCAGCAGCGTCTCGATGAGGTCGTCCAGGTGGTGGCCCAGGGCGATCTTCGAGTAACCGTGCCGCTTGGCGAAGGTGTAGAGCACGCCCCGCCGCAACCGGGAGCAGATGATGCAGGGCAGCTCCTCGGGTTTGCTGCGCACCATCTTGTCGATGGGTGCCGGGATGATGTGATGGGGAATGCCCAGCCGCTCGCAGGTCTCGGCGATGGGATCGGGATTGAACTGGGGGAAGCCCGGATCCACGGTGACGGCCTCGACTGTGAGCGTCACGGGAGCCCGCTTGCGCAGCCGCTCCAGCACGTCCAGCAGGGCCCAGGAATCCTTGCCGCCGCTGACGGCCACCAGGATGCGGTCGCCATCCTCGATGAGTCGGTGGGCTGCATTGGTCTCGCCCACCCGACGGGCAATCTTCCGCTCCAGCCGGGGCAGGGTCATGAGATCAGCCTCGGTGGGCGGCAGGGCCAGACTGGGTAGGGCGCAGGGGTTGCTCAAATGACGCCGCAAGCCTTTCTCTCGCCGCGCACCAGCTGCCCCTGGACATCCTTCACATATTCGGGACACGTGCAGTCCGGGCAGCTGTTGCTGGAGGTCTCCGAGCAAAGATCCGCGAAGGTCACCTTCTCCATGAAGGCCGAGATGTGGTCGGACAGCCGATTCCAGAGAAGGTGGCTCATGCGCTCGTCGGCCAGCAGGGCCCTGTTTGCGGACTTGGGATCTTCCTTGGCGGCGGCGTAGAAACCGCTGTCCGTCAAGCGCAGTACCTCGCCCACGCTCACCTGGTTGCAGGGCCGCGTCAGGATGTACCCGCCCTTGGGGCCGCGCACGCTGGCCACGACGCCGGCCTTCTTGAGCTTGTTGAAGATCTGTTCGAGGAAGGGGAGGGAGAGCTTCTGGCGTTCGGCGATCAGGTGCAAGGGCACCGGCTGGCCATGACTGTGGTGGGCCAGGTCGAACAGGGCCTGCATGCTGTACCTGCCTCGGGCCGAGATCTTCACAGGAGTTCTCCAGGATCAAGGCTAGTATTCCTGAGCAAATGAGTCAAGTTTACTCAACTTGCACAAGGCCTATTGTCCGTTCTTCTGGTCCGGGCTGCTTGGCTGGCCGCCGAATCCTGAACCGGGTCAGAGTCGATCGAATCGGATGACTTCGACTTTGCCAGGCTTGCTCTTCTGTGGGGCATCCTCCCATCCGGATTCACGCGGGGGACGGGCTTCGTGCTCCGGTTCACGCGGTGTTCGGGCCTCCCGTTCGGGCTTGGATTCCCGTTCGCGATGGTGCCGGGGTTCGGATCGATGGGGCTCGGCGGGGGGTTCAGACCTGGGGGAGACTTTCGGGGTTGGTGCAACTGTAGCCTGCAGGCGGTCCCGGCCCGCCCAGACCGCGCCCACCTGCTTGATCCGATCGACCAGCCGGGCTGGTTCCAGCACCTGGACACCCTCGCCGAACTGCATGGCCCAGCGGGCGATGGCGCGGAGATCCGTGGCCGAGAAGGAGACCAGCGCCTGGCCATCGCCCTGGTCTTCAATTTTGAAGTTCGGGAAGGCAGGAGGCGCCTGCTTGACCGCGAAGACCCACTGCTTCATGAGGGTAGCCCTCACGGCGATGGGCTCACCGCCCAGCCAGCCGCCGATCTGATTCGCCGGAGTGCCTTCGGCATAGGGCCCCTGGGCGGCGCGGCCCACGCCCTCCACGGCGTTGACCTCTGCCAGCAGGTCCACGCGGTGATGGCGCTCGGCGTTGTAACGGCGATCCCAGCCCCACACGTACCAGGCCTGGCTCAGGGTATCGAAGGTGAGGTGGCGGGGTTCGAAGGTTCGGGGGGCGTTGGCGTCGGAGTCCGCAAAGATGAACTCGACGGCGCGACCTTCGCAGATGGCCGTGAGAATGGTCTGTGCCAGGGGGGACAAGGCCGGCGTGGCTGGCGCTCGCCTCACGACAGGCTGAGGCTCCGCTGGAGTGGAAAGGACGGGTTCGGAAGCGGGTTCCTCGACCTTGGCGACGACCACGGCTTTGGTGGCCCTGGTCTTGGCAGGCGCCTTGGCCGGGGCCTTGGCTTTGGGTTCAGCAGGTTCGACCTTCTTCGGCGCAGCCTTCTTGGCCGAGGTGGCCTTGGCTTTCGTGGTGGATTTCTCCTCCTCCACGGCGGTAGTCACGGATTTCTTGCGGGGGATCTTGGTTACGGCCATGGGTGTCAGGCTCCTGGCTCATCATCGCCCATTCCAGCCGGGGCGGTCCATCTCACAATTCAGTGGCACCGATGGGGGTCAACGCGGCCACGCTGGATCCATGGGACAACGCAACCTCCGTTTTGCCGTTGTGATGGGGCTTCACACCTTCATCTCCGCAGGTACCTTCCTGCTTGGCAAAGCGGCCGCGGACGCGATTCCGACTCTTGCTCTGGGCCTGCTTCGATTCCTCATCGCGGGTACTGGGTTTTTACTGCTGGCGAGGATCCGTGGCCTGGAACTGTGGCCGGTGGCGAAGACGGAGTGGCGCGCCTATCTCTGGGTCGGCTTTCTTGGCGTGGCCGTGAATCAGATCGCCTTCTTGGGTGGATTGGCCTTCACGCTGCCTTCCCATGCGGCGCTGCTCTATGCGCTGACGCCCACGTTCGTGCTGCTGCTGGCCTGGGCCCGGGGGCAGGAGCGGCCGGGACCGAGGAAATTGAGCGGACTGGCATTGGCGTTTTCGGGTGTCCTGGTGCTGTTTTCAGGCAAGGCGGGGGAAGCGCTCCCGCCTCACTGGATTCTAGGAGATCTAATGGTGTTGGTGGCGGTGGCCGCCTGGGCGGGCTACACAGTGTTGAGTCGCCCTCTGGTGCAGAAGCACGGCGCTCAGCGGGCCACCACGCTCTCCATCCTGTTCGGTCTGGCCGTCTTCGCGCCCATGGGTCTCCTCGGGCTGCCGAAACTGATGATCGCGTCCGTACCCCCCATGGCCTGGGTGGGTCTGGTTTATCTCGGAGTGATGACCAGTGTGGCGTCCTATCTGCTTTGGTTCCACGCGTTGTCCATGAGAGAACCCAGCCGCGTAGCCATCGCCACCAACGGGCAGCCCGTGGCCACGGCCCTGCTGGCGTGGATCTTCTATGGACAGGCTGTGACACCCGCCTTCGCCGTGGGCGCGGCACTGGTCCTTGGTGGCGTCGTCCTCACGCAGCTTTAACCGAATTCATCCCCCGCTCCGCGGGTGCATCTGGTCGTAAAGGGCGCGGAGCCGGGCCTGGTGGACATGCGTATAGATTTGCGTGGTGCTGATGTCGGCGTGGCCGAGCATGGCCTGGACGGCGCGGAGGTCGGCACCGTGGTCGAGGAGGTGGGTGGCGAACGCATGCCGCAGCACATGGGGGCTGACGGCCTCGGCGCGAAGGCCCGCCGTTCGCGCATAGCCCTTCAGCAGGCGCCAGAAATGCTGGCGGGTGAGCCCCTCGCCCCTCTGCCCGACAAACAGTTCGCCGCCCCGGGGCTTGAAGCCGGGGCGTAGCACGAGCCAGGCCCGGATCCAGCGCTCGGCACTGGTTCCAAAGGGGATCAGGCGCTCCTTGCTCCCCTTGCCCATCACCTTGAGAAAACCCTCGTTGAGAAACACCGACAGGGCCGGAAGTCCCGCCAGTTCAGACACCCGGAGACCCGAGGCGTAGAGCAACTCCAGCCAGGCACGATCGCGTGTGCCCAGGGGCGTGGCGGTGTCCGGAGCATTGAGGAGGGCCTCCACTTGGCTTTCACCCAGCGTTCGGGGGAGGATGCGCGGGGGCCTTGGCGGTTTGACGATGGCTTCAGGCCCAGCCCCGCCGCCACCTTCCATTCGCAGGAAGGTCAGGAAGGAACGGAGGCTGGAGCTCATTCTTGCGAGGCTCCGCAGCGACTTGCCCATGCCCTGCTGGGAGACGATGAACGCCGTGAGCTGGTCTCGGGTGAGGCCATCGGGGGGGGTTTCCTGTACACAGGCCCAGGCTGCCAGATGATTCAGATCCGATATGTAGCCCGAGGCTGTGTTCGCGGAGAGGCCGCGCTCCACCGCCAAGTGCGTGCGGAATTCGATCAGGCTCGCGCCCCAGCCGAGGGGCCATCCGAGTTCGGGTTTCTCATGGGTCCTGGTGCGGGGCATGGCTCCATCCTCCACGGCCGGAGAGCAAGTGCAATCCATGAGTTCCGGAGGGTTGTGCTGGCTTCTTTACCCTGAGTTTGGAAATTCGACTCTGGATGTGTTAGGGTTTTCAGGTTCGTCTGGAGGAGCCCCCGATGGCTGATGTGAAGAAGAAGGTCATTGCGATCATTGCTGAGCAGCTGGCCAAGCCCGAAGATTCCATCTCCGAATCCAGCCACTTCGTGGACGATCTGGGTGCCGATAGCCTTGACACCGTCGAGATCATCATGGCCATCGAAGAGGCCTTCAGTCTCGAGATCCCTGAGAGTGAGCAGGAGAAGATCCGCACGGTGGGCGATGCGATCGCCTACATCGAGAAGCACG
>CAIXHJ010000509.1 GCA_903919165.1 uncultured Holophagaceae bacterium | reverse complement strand
GTTCATCCCTGGCGAAGAGAGAGACGGTCTTGCCTTGCACGGTGGCCCGTACGCGCGAAAGCAGAGCCTGGATCGCCTCCTCGCTCAACTGCGCGGGATGGGCGTTGAGAGCGGCACCCATCTCGGCAGGAACACGCTTCACCCAGGTGAAGGACCCCACACTCCAGTAGGTCTGACCGGCATTAGCGGCAGAAAAGGCCAGCGGAGCCAGGGCCACCATCAGCATTGCCTGTCGCATCCAGTGCCTGGGACCCATCGGTTCCTCCAGAGTCGTCGCCATTCAGAATAGCGGTAAATGGATCCCACCCAGCCCGACTGGAGGGTCGAGCTGGACCGGGGACTGGAATTCAGCAGGCAGCTGGCCGGGGGGAAGGCGGCCTGAGGATCAGGGGTCTTAGAAGTCATAACCGGAAATCCGCCTCATGGACCGGCCGGTCCAGCTTGTGCAACTCGGTTCGGACGGCTGTGAACACCACGGGCATGGTGATGTCCGAGCGATCCCGTGCGGCCAGAAAGGCGGCATTCAGGGCCGGGCGGTGAATGTCACCGCCCGGCAGGTTGAAGCCCCCCAGTAGACACAGGTGATCTTCTGTTCCGAGAACGCATTCGGAAGGACGGGAGGTCTGGCCCGTGGGCCAGCAGCCCTGGCCGCTTTCTCTTCGCCCTGTCCTTCGCGGGGTCGCGCCCGGCGCCTCAGCTCCCCATAGGCTTGTGGAGGTGGCAGGCCACGAAATGGTTCGGCCGGGCCTCGATGAGCGGAGGATCCTCCTTGGTGCAGATGTCCATGCACTGGTTGCAGCGCTCGGCGAACCGGCAGACGGGCTCAGGGTTGATGGGGGAGGTGAGCTCGCCCTTGAGCAAGATCCTTTCGTGACGGTTGTGGATGCGCGCCACCGGAATGGCCGAAAGCAAGGCCTCGGTGTAGGGGTGCAGCGGCTTTTGAAAAAGGGTTTCCGAAGGAGCCTTTTCCACCAACTGCCCCAGGTACATCACAGCGATATCGTCGGAGAAGTGGTTCACCACCGAGAGGTCGTGGGTGATGAAGAGGTACGTGATGCCCATGTCCCGCTGGATGGTCTTCATCAGGTTGAGGATCTGGGCCTGGATGGACACGTCCAGGGAGGACACGGGCTCGTCGCAGACGATGAACTTGGGATTCATGGCCAGAGCCCGGGCGATGCCGACACGCTGGCGGCGGCCGCCGTCGAGCTCGTGGGGGTAGGTGTTGATGAGGCGTTGGGCCAGCCCCACGGTGCCCATCAGCTCCAGCACACGCATGAAGCGCTTGTCGCTGTCCGGGATGAGGCCGGCCAGGAGGATGGGCTCCTCGATGGTCTCGGCGATGGTCTTGCGGGGATTGAGCGAGGAGTAGGGGTCCTGGAAGATGATCTGCATCTCCCGACGCATGTAGCGCATCTCGCTTTTGTTCAATTTGCGGAGGTCCTTGCCGTTGAAGCAAATCTCGCCGCTGGTGGGCTCGATGAGCCGCAGGATGGTGCGCCCCAGGGTGGTCTTGCCACAGCCTGACTCGCCCACGATTCCCAGGGTGCGCCCTTCCTCGATCGTGAAGCTCACGTCGTCCACGGCGTGGAGCGTTCCGGCAGCGACGTGGAAGTATTTTTTGAGGTTCTTCACCTCTAGTAGAATCTCGCCCAAAGCATTCACCTCACAGCATGTTCTCGACCGTTTCGTTGTACAGGTGGCAGGAGACATAGTGCGTGTCGCTCAACCACCTCACCTGGGGGAGGTCCCGCGAACATTCCGGTTTCGCGTAGGAGCAGCGGGGATG
>CAIXHJ010000508.1 GCA_903919165.1 uncultured Holophagaceae bacterium | reverse complement strand
GGTTCATGGGTCTGCCCTATGCCGATTCGGACCGGGAACAGAAACTCGTGCCTTACACGGTCGAGCGTGCCGACAAGGGTGGTTGCACTGTCGATGTGCTTGGGAAGAAGCTCAGTCCCGAGGAGATCAGCGCGGCCGTTATCACCAAGATGAAGGAAGCCGCCGAGGCCTACCTGGGCGAGAAGGTCACCGAGGCTGTCATCACCGTGCCCGCCTACTTCAACGATGCCCAGCGCCAGGCCACCAAGGACGCCGGCGCCATCGCGGGCCTGGACGTGAAGCGCATCGTGAACGAGCCCACGGCTGCGGCCCTGGCCTACGGCCTGGACAAGAAGAAGGACGGCACCATCGCGGTCTTCGACTTCGGCGGAGGCACCTTCGACATCAGCATTCTGGAAGTCTCCGAGGGTGTGGTTGAAGTGAAGTCCACCAATGGCGACACGCACCTGGGCGGTGACAACATCGACCAGGCGATCATCGACTGGCTGGCGGACGAGTTCCAGAAGACCGAGGGCATCGACCTCCGCAAGCAGGCCGACGCCATGCAGCGCCTCAAGGAAGCTGCCGAAAAGGCCAAGATCGAGCTCTCCAGCACCACCCAGACCGAGATCAGCCTGCCCTACATCACGGCGGATGCCAGCGGCCCCAAGCATGTGAATCAGCACCTTAGCCGCGCCAAGTTCGAGGCCATGATCGAGCCGGTCCTCCAGAAGCTCAAGGGGCCCTGCGAGAACGCGGTGAAGGACGCCAAGATGGCCCATCACGAGATCGACGAGGTGGTGATGGTGGGTGGTTCCACCCGCATCCCCAAGGTGTTGGAAATGGTGAAGCAAATCTTCGGCAAGGAACCCAACCACAGTGTGAATCCCGACGAGGTCGTGGCTGTGGGTGCCGCCGTACAGGCCGGCGTGCTGTCCGGTGATGTCAAGGGCGTGCTCCTCCTGGACGTGACTCCTCTCAGCCTCGGCATCAACGCCAATGGTGGCCAGATGAGCGTCATCATCCCCCGCAACACCACCATCCCCACCAAGCGCAGCGAGATCTACACCACGGCCGTGGACAACCAGCCCGGCGTGGACATCGAGGTGTTCCAGGGTGAGCGCCCCGTGGTCGAAGGCAACAAGCTGCTGGGCCAGTTCCACCTGGGCAACATCGCGCCCGCGCCCCGCGGCATGCCCCAGATCGAGGTCGTCTTCGACATCGACGCCAATGGCATCGTGCACGTCACTGCCAAGGACAAGGGCACCGGCAAGGACGCCAGCATTACCCTGACCGGCAGCACGGGCCTCTCCAAGGAGGAGATCGACGCCAAGGTGAAGGATGCCGAGGCCCACAAATCCGATGACGAGGAACGCAAGGCCCTGCTCGAGGAGAAGAACCACTTGGACCAGATGGTCTATCAGGTGGAGAAGCTCCTGAAGGAGAACGGCGACAAGCTGCCCGAGGCCGACAAGAAAGAGGCCGAGGAGGCCCTCGTCGAGGCCAAGGCCGCCCTGGCCAGCCTGGAGAAGGACCGCATCAAGAAGGCCCTGGAGACCCTCACTGCCAAGAGCCACAAGCTGGCCGAAAGCCTCTACAAGTCGGAGCCCCCCCAGGATGGCGGTGCCGCTCCGGGCGCACCGGGCGCCCACCCAGGGAGCGAGAAAAAGGCCGACGATAACGTCATCGATGCTGAAGTGGTCAGTTAGCTTTGGCGCAACAACGGGGAGCCTTTGGGCTCCCCATTTTTGTGCCTAGATAAAATCTTAGTGACATACACTAAAGCCATGTCCCACCCCGACTACTACAAGATCTTGGGCGTGCCCCGATCGGCCTCGGAGGAGGACATCAAGAAGGCGTACCGCAAGCTCGCCCGGAAGCACCATCCGGATCTGAACCCGGGGGATGCCAAGGCCGAGGCGGAGTTCAAGAAGTTGTCCGAGGCCAATGACGTGCTTTCGGATCCTGAGAAGCGGAAGAACTACGACACCTACGGCGATCCGAATGGCCCAGGCACCCAGATTCCGCCAGGCTTCCAGCAGGGGGCGGGGTTCGGCTTCGAGGACATCTTCGCCGGCTTCGGTGGCCGCCCCGTCCGCCAGGGCCCAGAGCGGGGAGAGGATCTCATCCACGCCGTCCGCCTGGGATTTCGCGAGGCCTTTGAGGGCACGCGCCTCAACCTGCATGTAAACCGTTCCGAGCCTTGCCTCGCCTGTCGCGGTACAGGCGAGGCCAACCGCAAACATGAAACCTGCCACACCTGCCAGGGCAAGGGCAAGGTGGGCGGGGGTTCAGGCTTCCTCTCCTTCGGGCGCACCTGTCCGGAGTGCGGGGGACGGGGATCCAAGGTGCCGGCCTGCCCCGATTGCGGCGGCGCTGGCCGCCACGCCCGGCAGGAGAGCGTCACCATTGCCATCCCGGCGGGCGTGGAGGATGGAGCGCGACTGCGGGTGGCCGGCAAGGGCGAGGCGGGACGAAGGGGTGGCGGACCCGGCGACCTCTTCCTGCAGATCAGCATGGAACCGGATGCGCGCTTCGAGCGCAAGGGCCCCAACCTCTATGTGCGCCTGCCCATCAGCTTCTCGGAGGCGGCCCTAGGGGCGAAGGTGGATGTGCCGACGCCGGGGGGGCAGCAGACCATCAAGGTCCCACCTGGAACCCAGACCGGCGCCCGATTGCGGCTCAAGGGCCAGGGCATGCCAATCCCACGGGGGAGCCAGCGGGGGGATCTCATCGCTGAGGTGGTTCTGGTGACCCCCTCGATCACGGATGAGCGCAGCAAGGAACTGCTCCGGGAACTGGGCGACCTGAACGATTCCGACGTACGCAAGCAGCGGAGTGCGATATGAGCTCTAGGGATCCGAGACTCGGCGCCTACATGATCGGCGTGGTGTCGATGCGCTACGGCGTACATCCTCAGACCCTGCGCCTCTACGAGCGGGAGGGTCTGCTCACCCCGAGCCGCACGGAAGGAAAGACGCGTCTCTACAGCGATGAGGACCTGGAGCGCCTGGAGTTCATCCTGAATCTCACCCGCGACCTCGGCGTGAACCTGGCCGGCGTCGAAGTGGTGCTCGGCATGAGGGACCGCCTGAATCACTTGCAGGAGGACCTGGAACGTCTGGCGCATGCGCTTGAGGCGGCGGGCCTAAAGGACGTGCCTCGATCCACCTCGGCCACCGGGTTGGTGAAACTCGTCCCCCACGGGCTGCGCAAGCGCTCCTGAAGACAGGCCCTAGGAGCAGGGATCGCTTGCTATGCTGATCCTTCCCCCTAGGTGATCCGTGCCCCTCCGGCATCTCGAAGAGCGCTCGCTCGATAAGTACTTCGACTCGATCCGCCATCTGCCTCTGCTGACGGCGGAGGAAGAGCGGATCAACGGGCGCCTGTGGCAGAACGACCGCAACCCCGAGGGACTTCGCAAGCTGGTGGAGGGCAACCTCCGCTTCGTGGTGAAGGAGGCTCGCAAGTTCGAAGGGATGGGGCTCGATCTGCTGGACCTCATCAGCGAGGGCAATCTCGGCCTGATCGAGGCAGCCAAGCGCTTTGATCCCGAGCGCCAGAACAAATTCCTGACCTATGCCTCCTGGTGGGTGCGGCAGGCCATCTTCCATGCCCTGGCCGAACACGGGAACAAGATCCGGCTGCCACAGAAGGTGGCGGGCCATCTGGTGCATCTCAACCGCGTGACCCAGAAGCTCAGCCAGGCACTGGGGCGCGTGCCCATGCTGCAGGAGATTGCTCAGGCAGCCTGCCTGAGCATCGAGGACGTGGAGCGGTACCAGCTGCTGCAGCAGACGACGTCCACCGTCTCCACCGAGCAGGGCCTCGGGGACTCTGATCTAACCGTGGGAGACAGCCTGGAACAGGAGGTGGAACCCTCCGCCATGCACACCCTCGATCAGGAAGCCTTCCTCGAGCAGATCGAAGTCAGCCTGGCTGCGCTGAGCGAAAAGGAACGCACCATCATTTCTTTGCACTTTGGGCTGGGCGGCGAGGATCCACTAACCCTCGAACAAATCGGCAAGCGCTTCCATCCACCCATCTCCCGCGAACGTGTGCGCCAGTTGGAAGAACGGGCCTTCGCGCGCATCAGGGAGCGCCGCCGGGAGGTGCTTGGCGGCTTTCTGTGGGGGGGGGACGAGGCATGAAAGGTCGAGTGGACTGCCCCCGCTGCCAGGGCAAGGGCCTAGTGTTTGATCCGGATCCCCAGAAGCCGGTGCTGGTGTGTGGATGCACGGTGGATATGGCACCCGATGCCGAGACACTAGGGCTTCCTTCGCGCTACCGTGAGGCGGATTTCACCCGTTTCTGGAAGTGGTGGAACAACTCCCAAGCCAGTGGGGTACGGGCCCTTCTGGACCGGGTGCCGGACCTGGAGGATTTGCTGTCCCGCCCGGTGGACGAGGTCGGGGAACTGGAGGGACGGGAGGATCTGGCCAGGCTGCTCCAGGCCCTGCGCAAGCGGCCGGAGCACGGCATCCGCCCCGCTGGAGCCGAGGGCCTGTCCCAGTGGGCCACCGCGGGCAAGCACAAGTTCCGCCATGGCTGGGAGCTGTGGTGGATCCACGGCCCCGCCCAGAGCGGACGCAGCACCCTGGCGGCGGCGGCCCTGCGGGCCTGGACCGAGCGCACGGGCCGGGGCGGCAGCTTCGTGTCCGTGCGGACCCTCAGCCAGGCCATCAAGGACGTCTACCACGACGTCCGAAGCTATCAGAACCAGGCCTTCCAGAGCGTCCGCGACCTCATCGAGCCCCTTCAGGAACAGCCCATCCTCGTGCTGGACGACTGGGACCGCATGGATTCGGACATCCGTGTCGCCCAGGCCCTGGCTCAGTTGCTGGATCATCGCTACAGCGAAGAACTGCCCACTCTCCTCACGGCGTCCTATCCGCCGGAGGCCATGGACCGGCGCGAGAACCACCCCCTCGTCCGGCTGGAGGACAGCAGCCTGTTCGAACGGCTGAGGGGCGCCGAGCGGGTGGAGATGGTGCCCGCACTCAGACCCTGGATTGCTCGCATTGAGCAGCCCTAGACGATGAAAGCCCTGCTGCACGGCCTGCTCCGTCTGCACCTCTCCCGGTCGCGGGGTCTGTGGTTCCTCGTGGCGGGCCTCACCCTCATCCTTGGATGGGGCATGCTGCGGGTGGAGCGGGCCCTGGATCTCATGAGCCTGCTTCCCTCGGAGCATCCGGCCGTACGCGCCAACCTCGAGGCGGGCGTGGGCCAGCAGGAACTGCTCTGGCTGGTGGCCGAAGGCGGTGAGGCAGACCTGGAGGATCGTCGCGCCTGGGCCGAGGGCCTGGTGGATCGTCTGCTGACCCAAGGGAATCTGCCTTTGAATGGCTTGGCCGCGGAGGGCCGCCTGTCCGATCCCATCCCGGTTCCGGGACCCGGTGGGGTCAGTCCCTGGCCGGCGCTGCTCGCGGTGGGCGCCATCGCAGAAGGCGATG
>CAIXHJ010000507.1 GCA_903919165.1 uncultured Holophagaceae bacterium | reverse complement strand
ATTTGGACCAGGCCATGAAGATCCTCGATGACCTGGAACTGGGCGCGAAGATCGTGTCAATCAAGGTGCTGGAACCGTGATCAATCAGGAACAGCGAAAGACGCGAAACGCACTTCAGGCGCCCGAAAGCAGAGGTTGTGGGATGACCTTGATCTCACCCGGGGCGAAGTGGCCTTTTTTTAGCGCCCATTCGCGCCTTTCGCGGTTTCTCCCTCTGGTCTTGTTCGCGGTTTCACCCATATGGGCCCAGGCGCCCCTGCTCCAGGACGGCGCAATGGCTCTACGGCAGGTCCGGCTGGACTGGACATTGGGGCAGGCACCGCTGCCGCCATCCTCCATGCCCTCCTTCGAGGTGGGCTTCGGCGCCGCCGGCTCGGATGGCGTGTATACGCCGTTGACCAACGGAGAAGGTCTCGGCCACGGCACCGAAGGCCTGGGCCTGGGCTTGCAGGGCCGCTATGTCCTCGGCGAATTGTCCTTCTCTGCGACAGCGCTGGCCCTCCGCGACCAAGGTCGAACCTCGGGGATCCTACAGCGGGCCGCCCTCGCCTACCGGACGGAGTCGGGCTGGCGCGCGGCTCTGGAACAGGCTCCTTTCGCCTGGGGTTCGGGGCTCAATGGCGGTGAACTGTTGGGCGATGCGGCGCGACCCTTCCCCCGCTTGTCCCTGACCACACCTGAAGCCATCCTGCCTTTGGGCCGCTGGCGCGTGGAAGTTTTCGCCGGACGTTTGGAACGAGATCGCCCCATTCCAGAAGGGAACACCGATCGCGAGGCGCGGATTGCGGCCCAGGTTGCGGGATTGGATCTGCAACAGCCCATCCTCTGGGGCGGCCTACTGCGGGCCGCCTTCGGTGCCCTTGTGGAAACCAGGCTCGGCGTCGTGACCATGGAGGGCGGTCACGATACCCAGGGCCATGCGGCGCCTTCTTCTTCCGCCCGCACCGAATCCCTGGCCGAGCTGCGGGTCCGGATTCCGTCCCTGGCTCAGCTGGTCCAGGCCCGTGGGGCCTCGATGGTCCTCAGTCGAAGCGGCGCACCCGACAGCAAGGCCATGGCCCTGGTTCCGGCCCGGGATCTCAGTGGCCTCCAGCTGGTCTGGGAGGGCTGGGATCTCGGTCTCGAATACGCCGGCGCTGGCTCCCACGAGGCGCACACGGCTTTCCTGCAGCCCTCCTACCTCGCAGGTTTCTCGACCCACGGCAATCCTCTGGGCTCCGCCTTTGGCCGCGAGTGCATCACGCGCACGGTGGAGCTGGGGGTGCCCCTGTTCCTGGAAGGCCTAGGGCGTCTCAAGGCCGTGAGGGCCACGGCGGCCCAGGGCGATCCCTCCGGCACCGGATCCTGGTTCCTGCAGGCTGATGCCCAGTGGCGTACCTCCACGGGCCGGATCGGAGCTTCTATGGCCTCGCGACGGGATGAGCTTTCCACGCCATCCCCGCATTGGGGCTGGGCCTGCAGCATCTTCCAGGCGTTCAGAGTGTTTTAAGGCTTGCGCTATCCTGAAGGCTCCCTGAGGTCCGCATGGCGCTGTTCCGTGATCAGCTCGTCCGCATCCTTTCCGCAGGCTCGCTCCTGGCGGCCCTTGCCTGCAGCGCCCCCGGGAATGCCGTGCCCTCGAAGCCGGAGGCACCCTTCGTCCCCACCCTGAGCCTCCGCCCCGTGGCTGTCAGCCTCGGAGCTGGCGCCACCCAGATATTCCAGGCCGAGATCAACGTCCAGAAGGGTATCCAATACCCACGCAGTCCCGTGGGCTGGCGCGTGGTGGAACCTGGAGGCGGAACCATCACGACCGCGGGACTCTACACCGCTCCCACCGCCGGGGGCACTTACCATGTGCAGGTGCGCCGCGAGGATTACAAGGAGATCACCGCCTTGGCCACGGTGACGGTGACGGTGACGGTGAAGTGATGGACCTCTATGGGACGCTTCGCCCGCTGTTCTTCCGCCTCGATCCCGAAACCGCCCATAACCTGGCCTTCTGGCTGGGAGAACGCCTCTGTTCCTGGCCCCGTCTCCCGGAACCCGCCCATCGGGCCGGCCTGCGCCGCAGCGTCTTCGGCCTGGACTTTCCGACCCCGCTCGGCCTGGCCGCGGGCCTGGACAAGGGTGCCACCTTGCTGCCCCTGTGGAAGGCCCTGGGCTTCGGCCATGTGGAGATCGGCACCGTCACACCCAGGCCCCAACCTGGTAACCCGAGACCGCGTCTGTTCCGCTTTCCCCAGGCGGGCCTGATCCTCAATCGCATGGGCTTCAACAGTGAGGGGGCCGAGGTGGTGACCGCCCGCCTGCGGCATCGCCCGGCGGGCCTCATCGTGGGCGGCAACCTGGGCAAGAACAAGGAGACGCCCGAGGCTCAGGCCCTGGAGGACTACCGCGCAGCCTACCGCCTCATCGCGCCGCGGGTGGACTACATCGCCCTCAATGTGAGCAGCCCCAATACGCCGGGTCTGCGGAACCTCCAGGCGCCGGAGGCTCTGAGACCTCTGCTGGCGGGCATGCTCGACCTGCGGAAGGAGATGGGCCTGGAGCTGCAGCCCCTGCTGCTGAAACTGGCGCCGGACCTGGCCACGGAGGACCTCGACGCCATCGTCGAAGTGGCGGTGACTTCCGGTATCTCAGGTCTCATCGCCACCAACACCACACTGGATCGCGAAGTGGTGACGGAACCCCTGCGAGCCCTGGTGGAAGCCAAGGGTGCGGGTGGCCTCAGCGGCGTGCCGCTCAAGCCCAAGGCCCGTGAGGTCCGCCGTCGCATCCTCTCCGCCCTGCATGGTCGTCTGCCTCTGGTGGCATGTGGCGGGCTCGGATCCGCCGAGGACGTGCAAGGCGCGCTGGATGACGGCGCGGCCCTGGCCCAGATCTACAGCGCGCTGATCTTCGAGGGGCCAGTCCTCGTCAAACGCATCCATCAGGGGTTGCGACAGATTTGAACAGCCCCCGTAGCTTCAACGGCCCGGCGCTACACTGGGGGTTCGAGGTATCGATGTTGTCACTCCATTCGAGAATCCGGGATCCGCGTCTGCTGCCTGTCGCGGACAAGGTGCTTCGCGGGGACCGTCTGAATTTCAAGGATGGCCTGCTGCTCTACGAGACACTGGATCTCACGGGCGTGGGCGCCATGGCCCACCATGTGCGCCTCCAGAAGCACGGCCGTGCCGCCTACTACGTCGTGAGCCGCCGCCTGTCCTACACCAATGTCTGCTACACCCACTGCCAGTTTTGCGCCTTCCAGGCTAAACCGGGGGATCCGCGGGCCTACGCGCTGTCCGCCGAGGACATCATCCGGGAGTTGGAGAAGCCCGAGAACGCGGGAGTCCGCGAGCTGCACATGACCTCGGGTCACAACCCAAAGCTGAAGATCGACTATTTCGAGGATCTGTTCACCAAGATCAAGACGCGCTTCCCCTCCATCCACCTCAAGGTTTTCACCATGATCGAGATGGACTACTACGCCCGCATCTCGGGCTTGTCGACAGACGCCTTCCTGGACCGCTGCATGGCGGCAGGCCTGGAAAGCTGCCCCGGTGGCGGCGCCGAGATCTTCGACGAGGAACTGCGCGAGAAGATCTGCATCGGCAAGAAGGACGCCCAGGTGTGGCTGGACACCGCCGAACTCTGTCACCGCAAGGGCCTGCCCACCAACTGCACCATGCTCTATGGCCACATCGAGGAGGCTAGGCATCGCGTGGATCACCTGCTGCGCCTGCGGAACCTCCAGGACCGCTCGCGGGCGTCGGGCTACACAGGCTTCCTGGCCTACATCCCCCTGGCTTACCAGAACGAGGATAACGAACTGAGCGCCACCCACGTGATCCACGAGACCACGGGGACCCAGGACCTGCGCGAGATCGCCGTGGCCCGCCTGCTGCTCGACAACATCCCGCACATCAAGGCCTACTGGGTGATGATCTCGCCGGGACTGGCCCAGGCTGGTCTCAGCTACGGCGCGGACGATCTCGACGGCACCGTCATCGCCGAGGAGATCGCCCACCTGGCCGGCGCAAAAAGCCCCCAGGGACTTCAGCAAGGCGAGCTGGTGCGCCTCATCCGGGAAGCCGGCTTCGAGGCCCTGGAGCGGGACAACCTCTACAACACCTACGCCACGGCCTGATTTGAACGCCAGCTGCTTCAGCCGAGCTTCAGGATGCTCGACCCGTCCGCATAGTCTTCCGTCGACGTGTCCCGCATCTTCTGGAGCACCTGCACCAGGGCCTGGATTCGGTCCACCATCTCGCCGATCTTGGCGAGCTTCACTTCTTCGGGGTATTTCCGCTGCAGCATCTCGACCTGCATCGAGATGATCGCCAGGGGGTTGTTGATTTCGTGTTTCAGTGTTCCCGCCATTTGGCGGAAGGATTCCAGCCGCTCGGTTGCCAGGGCCCTCTGCTGGAGTTCGGTGTGCCCTCGCAGCACCTGCAACCTGTGGTGGAGGGCCTCCCAGCGGAAGCCCTCGGCCAGCCAATCCGTGGCCCCCGCCTCGATGAGCCTGGGGGTCTCTTCTTCGGAGCAGCGCACCACCAGGATGGGCGTTGTGGCGAAAGACGGATGGTGGCGATAGGCTCGGATGCAGCCCTCCGGATCCCTAATTCCCCGGACATCCACCACCAGGAACCGGAACTTGGGGAGGGGCGGAGGTGGGGGTTCTTGCTCCAGGGGATGCAGCATAAGATCTCCCGCCTCGGCCACGGTCTGGAAGAGCCCCAGCAGGTTCAACTCGTCGCTCACCAGGCCGAGGAGGGGCCGGGCGGGCTCTTCGGGCATGGTACCCGGGCTTTCGGGAAGGAAGAGATCCAGGGTCTGATCGGCCCAATGCCAGCGAACACCTGCATCCTGGAGCATTCGTTTGGTCCAGGGGTCTGGGATGGGGGCCTGCAGGCCCGCGGGCAGGGCCATCCGAAGGATCCAGGTGCCCCGTTCCTGGTCCCAGCGGGTGGAAACCGCGGACCCTTCCTGGAGCTGCATAAGGAGGGGCTCCACCAGACCAGCCAAGGCCGCCACCAGCGGACCACCGGCTATCCAGACAGAAGCGTGCGGAGCCTCGGCGACACGTAGACGGGCCTTGCGCAAGCGCAGCAGAGACTCCCAGCGACGGATCAATTCCTCCTGTAGAGAATCCATCGGCAGGGGACGACCCGCCATAGGCGGATCATCGGTATGGCCCTCCCGGCTGCCATGCTCAAGCAGGGTCGTCAGTTGTTCAAGCTGGGAGCGGATGGCCTCTCCAGTGCTTTCTGGAAGCACCTCGGACCAGCTCTGGATCCGCCTCAGCGGAGCTGCCATGGCTGCCAGAAGTTCACCATGCCGGTCGAATTCACGCTGTCGTTCGGTGCGCAGTCGCAACAGTTCACCCTGCTGTTCGGCCTGGCTCAGGGCCCGCCTGATCAGCGTGGCCTGCCTGATGGTCATGGAGCCCAGCCGCACGAAAGCCTGGAAAACCGCCAGGTCGAATCGGCTGAAGGGACGCCCCTCCGATTCCCGATCGAGGTAGAGGGCACCGTGGATTTCGCCCTCATCCACCATTGGCGCGCACAGCAACGAGCCCCGGTGAAGTTCCACCAGGCTCACACCCCCAAAACGGGGGTCCGCCAGCGGCTGATTGGACATGACCGCGGTTTGCTCCTGGGCCACATAGTCCAGGACGGATCGTGAGAGGCCGATGCCTTCCTGCACATCGCCCACGCGATGGGCGGTGCGCCACCCCCCTTCCTCAGTTTTCATCACGAGGAAACCGCGATCCCCGTTCAGTAGAAGGAGGGACTCGTTCAACAGCCCCTTCACCATGGCGTCGAAATCCACCTGCTGCAGCAGCTTCTCCGTGGAGCGCTGCAGCAACTCGATGCTCCGGACCAACACCATGGCCTGGGCCGGTTCCGGTCCCACCTCCTGGAAGAGATCCCCCACCCGCTCCGCAAAGGTGGTGCCATCGAGACCTGGGAATCCATCTGTGAAGGTCAGATGCCAACCGCCCATCACCAGTTCATCCCCGTCCTGGAGGGCATTGCCCTGAGGGTGATTGAGTGGCTGCCCATTCAGGAAGGTGCCATTGGCTGAGTCAAGATCCCTCACCCACCAGATCCCGCCTATCCGATCGATGTGGGCGTGGATCCTGGACAGTTCGGCTTGGGTCGGCCGGGCGAGGTCACAAACCAGCGGATCTCTGCCCACCCGGCATGCCTCCTGGATGGCATGCCGCATGAACTGACTCCCCTCCAGCCAGGACAGGTAAGGCATCAGACCTCCTCTCTCGCTGTTTCGGCGGATGTTCCCCTTGCGTGGATCAGGCGGGCAAAGGATACCGTGTGTCGTGGGTTCGGCTGGGACGGAAGAACAGCATGGTGTGGCCGATGGTCCAGACATGCTCCAGGCCGGCGATGGCGGCGCACAGGGCCCTCGCGGCGGTTTCCTCGTCCTCGAAGCTGTTGGGATTGATCTTGACCTTCACCAGCTCCAGGCTGTCCACCATCACGTCAAGCTCCGCGGCCTGGGCGGGCGTCACTCCCCCCTTGCCCACATGCATGACGGGCTTGAGGGCATGGGCCTGGGCCTTGAGAAACTGGCGCTGCTTGGAGTTGAGCATACGATCTCCGAACGACCAGTTTATCGTGGAAGCCGAGGTCCTCCCATGCTTCGTCTTCAGCTCCGCCTGCTGCTGCTTTCCCTCGCCACGATGGCCTGCCTGGCCGCCCCGCCCCGTACCCTGCGGGTGGACTACGGCCACACCGGCGACGCGTCCTCCGAACACTTCGGCGTGGACCGGGTGGTGCTGGAGCCTCTCCCCTGGCCCGGGGACCTCGCCAAGGCCATCGACACCAGCAACCTCGGAAAGTACTGCTTCGAGGTCGCGGACAAGGCCACCGGAAAGCTGCTCTACTCTCGGGGCTTCGCCAGCATCTATGGCGAATGGGAGACCACCGACGAGGCCAAGACCTTGAGCAGGTCCTTCTCCGAATCCCTGCGCTTCCCCCGGCCCGAGGCGCCCGTGCGCGTCCAAGTGAAGAAGCGCGATGCCCTGAACGCCTTCAAGACCCTGTGGACCTTCGACCTCGATCCCCGGGACCCCCTCATCGGGCAGGCACCGGGGTCGGATGCGGGCGGCCTCATCACGCTTCAGAAGAGTGGCGATCCCGCAGACAAGGTGGATGTCCTGATCCTGGGCGACGGTTACACCGCCGCAGAGCGCGGGAAGTTTGAACAGCAGGCCCGCATGGTGATGGAAAAACTCTTCGAGCAGCCCCCTTTCAGGGAACACCGGAAGGACCTCAACATCTGGGCCCTCTGCCCACCTTCCCAGGAAAGCGGCATTTCCCGGCCCTCCACGGGCGTCTACAGACGCACGCCCCTGGGCACCACCTACGACGCCTTCGGCAGCGAGCGCTACGTGCTCACGTTCGACAACCGCGCCTTCCGCGACATCGCCGCCCAGGCCCCCTATGAATTCGTGGAGATCCTGGTGAACGCCGAAACCTATGGTGGGGGTGGCATCCACAACCTCTTCAGCACGGCCTCCGCGAGCAACAGCACCGTCGGCTACCTCTTCGTGCACGAGTTCGGCCACCACTTCGCGGGACTGGCCGACGAGTACTACACGTCGGATGTGGCCGTCACCAATAGCCCTTCGCGTCCCGAACCCTGGGAGCCCAACGCTACAGTCGATCCGAAGAACCCCAAGTGGAAGACTCTGCTGACACCCGGAGTTCCACTGCCTACCCCCTGGAAGAAGGATGAGTTCGAGGCTCACAGCCTCGCCTACCAGAAGGAACGCCGCGCCATCCGCGCCGCCAACCGGCCTGAAGCGGAGATGGACGCCCTTTTCGCCAGGGAGAAGGTGTTCGAGACGAAGTTGTTGGGCACGGATACCTACGGCGGGAAGGTGGGCGCCTTCGAAGGCGCCAACTACGAGGCCAAGGGCTATTTCCGCAGCCAGGAGGACTGCATCATGTTCAGCCGCGACGACGCGGGCTTCTGTGCGGCCTGCAGGGCAGCCATCGAACGGGTGATCCGGCAGTACGCAAACTAGACTCCACCCATTCGTGGCTTCAATCTTCGCGCAACCAGGTCTGAGTGCGGCCCAGGAGCGAGATTCCTATGAATCCGCGTACCAAAAGCTTGTTGCCCCCTGCATCCAACCTCACCTTGGCTTTGTAGACCTTGCCGTTGTCGGGATCGAGGATGAACCCGCCCTTGAACTCCTCACCTTGCCTGGTCAAGCCCCATAGGAACACCATGCCGATGGTGGGCTGCCCTTTCCGCTCGCCCTCGCACAAATCGCAGGTGGGGTTGGGCTTCAGTGGGTCGTAGGACTTCAGAATCCGGCCCTTCAGCACACCCTGCTCCTCGGTGATCTCGACCAGTCCATGGAGTGCCCCGGTTTTATCGTCGTAGGTCTTCCAGCGTCCGACCGGATCCGTGGGTGTGCCGGCCAGGACCGACGCAGAAACAAGGAGCGTGAGAAGTGCAGTTCGAAAGGTCACTGTGGCTCCCGGAGAAATGGGTGGCAGGGGATGAGGACATTCTATGTCTTTGTCTGGACCGGAAGGAAACCACCAGCCTGAGGATCATTTCCGCGGTGCTGCCAGCGCCCTTGTCCGGATCTCCTGAAGGAACCCCGCATCGACCCACCACAGGGCTGTAAGTCCGTTGCCAGGCTGGACCCGCTCGGCCAGGATGTCGGCCCATCGGAGCGTGTTGACATCCAGCCTCGGCAGGACCCGATCGCTGCCGAAGAACACCACCTTCCCATCAGGACTGAGGTTGATGGAGAACTCATCCGCAGCACTGCTATTCACAAAGGACCCCAGATGGACGGGCTCCGTCCAGGTGCCGTCGTCCCTCCGGAAGTAGCCGTAATAGTCTGCCCCGCCCAGGGAATCGGGACGGCCCATCAAGGGCATCAGAATGAAGCGTCCCTCCGGGTCCACCCGTGGATTGGCCTGGCGGGCATCCGCGTTGAAGGGGGGCGGCAGCTTCTCCGCCGCGGTCCAGGCGCCATCCTTCCAAACGGAGCGCATGAGCCAGCCGCCCTGGCCTTCCTCCCGGAGGAAGTGGAGTAGTCCCTCCCGGGTGATCGAGGGGTAGAAGGCGTTGCCCGTGCCGTTCACCGTGCCGGGCAGGCGCTGGGCCTCGGACCAGCCCCGTCCCGCCCGCTCCATCACCCAGATCCCGAAGGGGCCTGACTTGTCGGCCTTGGGATCCGCCGGGCGGTCGGACACGAAGAAGAAGCGCCGCCCGTCCGGGCTGATGCAGGGCTCCAGGCAGCGCCACCGGGGATCCCGGGAGAAGGCCGCCACTTCTGGTGCCGTCCACCGCCCCTTCTTCTGATGGGTTTCGATGATCACCGCCTTGCGGAATCCGGGGAGGAAGACTCCCACATAGATTTCACTTCCGTCAGGCATGAAGGTGATGTCCCGCGTGGAAAGTCCGCAGTTCAGGACTCCCGGTGCGAAGAGGGCGGGTTCCGGACCTGGCAGTGGCTGTCCCAGGTAGGCTGGCGCCTGTGCCAGACCGGGCAAAGTGAAAGCAAGCAGAAGAAGGGACCGCGGGATGCCCATGGGGACCTCGAAAGCGACATTCCAGGATCGCAGCCTGGGAATCATCCGGAAGACCCAGTCTGGGGCCACCCGTGAGGAATCCGGGGCAGATCCCCATCCATGGTCTGATAGCTGAGGAGCTGCCCCCAGCGCCTTTCGCGGGACCCTCGGGTTCCAGAGGGTCAGTGGGCGTTCCCCTGCCATGATGGCTGGCCGGAAGTGCCCCAAGGAACAAGGCCGCAGCTGCACATGAGGCATTGTCATGCCCATCCCAGCATCCTCCATCACCATCCCCGGCCCCAATGGACCCATCCCGGCCCTGACCTTCGGCGACTGCGCCTCAGCGCGAGCTGCAGTCATCCTCCGTTATGGATTTGGCGGCACCATGACTGTGCAGTGGCCGGAAGCAGAGCGCCTGGTCGCCGCAGGGTATGCTGTCCTCGTTCCGGAGGCACCGCCTCACGGACTGCGGTCGGATGGGCTCCTCGATCGCATGGCTTGTGTGATGGTATGGGAGGCCCGAGCCATGTTCCTCGACCTGGTGGAGAGTGGCTCGCGGGAAATACGTCCGCTGGTGGACCACCTGGCCCGGTCCGGAGCCTCCCGGTTCGCGGTGGCCGGGGTCTCCATGGGTGGGTATGCCGCCTTGGCAGCTCCGCTGCAGGATCCACGCGTCGGTGCGGTGGTGGCCTTCCTCGCCGATCCGGTGTGGGAAGACAGGCCCCATTCGCCCCACCTCCACCCGGGTGCATGGTCGCATGTGGCTCTACTCGCGGTCACGGCCGATGGAGATGAGGTGGTGCCTCCCGGTTCGTTGCGGGTCTTCGCCCACTCGCTCGCTTCGCGCTTCGGGTCCGGAAGCCGGTTTTCCAGCCTTGAATACCGAGGCGGGCATGAGATGGACGCCGCCGACTGGAACGAAGCCTGGGTGAGGGCCATCCTCTGGCTCGACCTCCAGTTTCCCTGAGCGTCCTGCGAGCGGAGAGGAAGGGCCTGACCACTCCCGCGATCACCGACCGGGGGCCTATTCAGGACCGCAAGGGGTGTCAGTCCTCGGGACCAGTGGCCGGCACGCCGCTGGTGTCAAGCAGCCGTTCCCGACGGGCACGCAGGATCCGGTCGCGCAATTCCGCAGCATCCTCGAATTTCATCTGGGAGGCCAGCTCCTTCATGCGCTTCTCGAGCTTGGCCACCTCGCGCTCAAAGGCCTTGTCCTCCAGGTAGAGCAGCGGTTCTTCCGCGACCCGCTCTTCCTTGGTGACGTTGATGAACTCCCGGGCGAGGGCCTCACCCATGACATCGTCGAGGTTGCGCTTCACGGTCTCGGGCGTGATGCCGTGGGCGGCATTGTGAGCCAGCTGTTTCTGGCGGCGGCGCTCGGTCTCGCCAATGGCCTGCTTCATGGACCCCGTCATCACGTCGGCGTAGAGGATGGCCTTGCCGCTCACGTGGCGGGCCGCGCGGCCGATGGTCTGGATGAGGCTGCGGTTGTTGCGGAGGAAGCCCTCCTTGTCCGCGTCCAGGATGGCCACCAGGCTCACCTCAGGCAGGTCCAAGCCCTCCCGCAGCAAGTTGATGCCGATGAGCACGTCGAACACGCCACGCCGAAGGTTCTTTAGCAATTCGACACGCTCAAGGGTGTCGATCTCGCTGTGCAGGTATTCGGCCTTAACCCCCAGTTCCTGGTAGTAGGCCGTGAGCTGTTCCGCCAGTTTCTTGGTGAGCACGGTCACCAGCACTCGCTCGTCCCGGGCGACAACCTTGCGGATCTCCTCCAGCAGATCGTCCACCTGGGTGCCCATGGGCCGCACTTCGACCATGGGATCCACCAGACCCGTGGGGCGCACCACCTGCTCAACGAAGGCGCCGCCGCTCTGCTGCAGCTCGTAGTCGCCCGGCGTCGCGGAGACATAGACCACCTGTTTCACCCGGCTCTCAAATTCCTCGAATTTGAGAGGTCGATTATCAAGGGCCGACGGAAGGCGGAAGCCATAATCTACCAGCGTCGTTTTCCGGGATCGGTCGCCGTTGTACATGCCGTGGAGCTGACCCGTTGCCACATGGCTCTCGTCCATGAAGACGATGAAGTCCTCCGGGAAATAGTCCAGGAGCGTGTGAGGCGGCTGGCCCGGCTGGCGGCCGTCCAGGAAGCGGCTATAGTTCTCGATGCCGCTGCAGGTGCCCATCTCCTTCATCATCTCCACGTCGTAGATGACGCGCTGGTGGAGCCGCTGCAGTTCGACGATCTTGCCGGCGGCGCGAAACTCGTTCTCCCGTTCCTCCAGCTCGACCTTGATGTCCCGGATGGCAGCCTTCAGCTTGTCCTCGGGAGTCACGTAGTGGGTCTTGGGCCAGATGGTGAGTTCATCCAGTTTTTCCGTAACGACACCGCGCAGCGGATCGATCTTGGAGAGGCGCTCCACCTCATCCCCCCAGAGCTCGATGCGGTAGGCCACGTCCTCGTAGGCTGGATAGACTTCCACCACGTCGCCCCGCACCCGGAAGATGCCGGGCTCGAAACTCAGGTGGTTGCGCTGGTACTGGATAGCCACCAGATCGCGCAAGAGCATGGAGCGGTCGAGGGTCTGGCCCAGCTTCAGGTTCACGGAAAGGTTCAGGTAGGAAGATGGATCACCGAGGCCATAGATGCAGCTGACGGAAGCCACCACGATGGTGTCCCGGCGCTCCAGCAGACAGCGGGTGGCGCTGAGGCGCAATTTCTCCAGCTCCTCGTTGATCTTCGCGTCCTTCTCGACGAACAGGTCGCGCTCCGGCACATAGGCTTCGGGCTGGTAGTAGTCGTAATAGCTGACGAAGTACTCGACAGCGTTCTCGGGGAAGAACTGCCTGAACTCGCTGAAGAGCTGGGCGGCCAGTGTCTTGTTCGGCGCGAAGATCAGCGCCGGGCGCCCCACCCTGGCGATGGTGCTGGCCATGGTGTAGGTCTTCCCCGATCCCGTCACGCCTAGTAAGGTCTGGCAGCGGTCCCCCCGCCGCAACCCCTCTACCAGCTGCGCGATAGCCTCCGGCTGGTCCCCAGCTGGCGAGTAGGGTGCGACGAGCTTGAACGGGATTACCTTGGCCATGATCGGCCCCGGGGCTCACACCTTCCGCAGGATCAGGCACCCGTTGGTGCCACCGAAACCGAAGCCGTTGTTCATCGCGTACTCGGAGTCGAGGGCTCCGGCGCTATTGGCCGTCACGTCCAGGTCGCATTCAGGATCCTGGTGGTCCACATTGATGGTCGGGGGGATCTTCCCGGTCTTGACGGCCATGACGGCCACAATGGTTTCCAGGCCGCCAGCGGCGCCCAGCAGATGTCCATGCATGGACTTCGAACTGCTGACCTTGATCCTTTTCGCGTGGTCTCCGAAGACCCGGTGGATGGCCATGCACTCCAACCTGTCCCCCACCGGGGTCGAAGTGCCATGCATGTTGACGTAGCCCACCTGCTCCGGGGAGATGTCCGCATCCTTCAGGGCCGCGCGCATCACGCGCTGCCCGCCCTCGCCCTCGGGGGCCGGCGCGGTGATGTGATTGGCGTCGCCGCTCATGCCGTACCCGGCGACCTCGGCGTGGATCTTCGCACCGCGGGCCAGGGCCAGTTCGTACTCCTCGAGGATGACGATGCCCGCGCCCTCGGCCATGACAAAGCCGTCCCGGTCTACATCAAAGGGACGGGAGGCCCGCTCGGGCTCGTCGTTGCGGGTGCTGAGAGCGCGCATCGCGGCGAAACCGCCGACGCCTAGCTGGTTGATGACGGAATCGCTGCCTCCGGCCATCATGCGGTCCGCATAGCCGAAGGCGATGAGCCGCGCCGCATCACCGATGGCGTGGGCACCGGTGGCGCAGGCCGTGGCCACGGCGCTGTTCGGACCCTGCAGGCCGTACTTGATGCTGGCCTGGCCGCTGGCCAGGTTGATGATGAGGCTGGGGATGAAGAAGGGACTGGTGCGCCGGGGGCCGCGGTAGCCGTTGGCCTCGTCCCAGATGGTGCTGAGACCGCCGATGCCGCTGCCGATGTAGACGCCGAAGATTTCTCGCTCGGCCTTGGTGAGCTCGACCTGGTCGAAACCTGCATCCACCCAGGCCTCGTGGGCCGCGCCCAGAGCGTAGTGGATGAAGATGTCCATCTTCTTCTGTTCTTTCTTGTCGATGAACAGATCCGGGTTGAAGCCCTTGACCTGGCCCGCGATCTTGCAGGCGAAGTCGGATACGTCGAAGCGGTCGATGGTGCTGACGCCGCTCTTTCCTGCGAGAAGGTTGTTCCAGGTCTCAGGCACGGTCAGGCCACAGGGGTTGACGGTCCCCATCCCGGTGATGACGACGCGACGGCGCTGAACGGTCCTGGTCATGGGTTCACCTCGGGTAGGATCGGGAAAACAAACGTGCCGCAGGGCCATGAAGGGCGCTGCGGCACGTTACGCTCGCGAATGGTCAGGCCTTCGCGTGCTTCTCGATGTAGGCGATCGCATCGCCCACCGTGCGGATCTTCTCCTGCTCACTCTCGGGGATCTCAAGGCTGAAGGCCTCTTCGATGGCCATGATGATCTCGACGGTATCGAGGCTGTCGGCACCCAGATCGTCCACGAAGTGGCTGGATTCAGAGATGGAATCTTCGGGCTTGGCCAGCTGCTCGGCAATGATCGCTATGACCTTCTTACGCACATCAGCCATCGGGGGCTCCTCCAGACGAACTTGGAAACCCTAACACAGCTGGGGTCGATTTTCCAAACCTGGGGTCAACTCCTCTGCCCTAACCCGGTAGAACAGATGGATTGCGTCGAGGCTCTTCCCGTGGAGGATGGAGCCATGCCCCGCGCAAAGACCCTGGAGGAACCCGAACACGGCTGGCCCCTTGGCTGGGGCGCGAGCTTGACCGAATTCCGCACCTATCTGGCGGTGGAGCGCGGCCTATCGGCCAACACGGCCT
>CAIXHJ010000506.1 GCA_903919165.1 uncultured Holophagaceae bacterium | reverse complement strand
GGGTCGGAAAACAGGCCCCCCTTGCCGTTCATCCCGAAAAGTCATCACTGACCTCAGGAAAGAAGCGTCTGGATTCGCTGCCAGGAACCCAGGTTGTAGACCTCCTGGAACCCCTTCCGTTTCAGGATGGACACAGCCAGCCCACTGCGGCTGCCAGACGCGCAGCAGACGAGGACTGGCCTGGCGGTATCTAACTTTTTGGACGCGCTCTCCAGGTCATTCAGGGGGATGTTGATGGCCTTGGGATGGGCCGCTGATTTGAACTCGGCCTTCGTGCGGACATCCACGATCTGAGCCCCCTTGGCCAGCAGGGCTTGGACGTCCGCCGTGGAGGCAGACCGGCGGCTCCAAAGAAAATAAACCACCGCAGCGATGGGGATGAGGTAGATCCAGTGCTCCGACATCAGATCCCCGCCTGCTGCAGGGCCACCTGGAGTGTATGGACGGGTTGCAGGCCCACCATGCGCTTCTGGATCTGGCCGCCCTTGAGGATGACGATGGTCGGAATGCTCTGGACGCCGAATTGCGCCGCGAGGCTCGGTTCATCGTCCACATTGACCTTGGCCACGATGGCTTTGGCACCGGCGCCCTCCGCCACTTCATCAAGGATAGGGCCCTGCATGCGGCAGGGACCGCACCAGGGAGCCCAGAAATCGATCAGGACTGGCGCATCCTGGGCGGCGACCTTCTCGAAGGCGGCACTCGTGAGGTGGATGACTTGGGACATGTGAACTCCAGATTCAGATAAAGGCCGGATGGCAGGTCCAGGGGCCAAGGTTGTGGGCATCAAAGCCCAAGTGCCGAAGGTGTTGAACGGCCATGTGGCTGCGTGCACCACTGGCACAGCACAAGAGGAGGGGGCAATTCTTGGGAAGTCGTTCAGGGGCCAAGTGAGGCACGAGGTGCACTGGAAGATGGATACTTCCTGGTACGTGCCCGAGGTCATATTCCTCAGCGGTCCGGACATCCACCACGACACCGCCTTGATCTAGAAGCGATTGGGCTTCCTGGGGGGAGAGCAAGCCACTCAACGCCTACCTCCCCAGCGCCCAGATCAGGCCCATCACGGCGCCGTAACTGATGCCCCGCAGTGGCGTAGCGGTCAACGGACAGGTGCCCGTGCTGCAGCCCACCAGACGATGCCAGCCGTAGCCGAGGGCACCGCCCGCCAGAAGGCTGATGGCGAGACGGATTGCAGTGGTCTTCACCGCGAGCACCCAACGGCTACGCCTTCGGGCGCACCCAGCTTCCTCAGGATCGAGGACATGAGGCACCAGTTGGTGAGGCCGCTCTGAAGCAGGTTCGCGCCCACGAAAACCGTGAACCAGTACCAGTTCGGGCTGTGGACATGGGCCAACCACAGGCTCAACAGGATGAAGGTACCTGCAATGGTGTGGACGATGCGGTCGATGCTCATGGGTTTCTCCTATTCATCGGTGGCATGTATGGAGGCCTCGCGCTGGAGTTCCGCAGCACGTCCGCGACGGGCGACGAGGTAATACAGTACGGGAATGGATGGCACGGACAATAGCGTGGCCGCCACGGAACCAGCCATGAGGCTGATGGCCAGGCCTTGGAAGATGGGATCCGCCAGCATGACCAGGGAGCCTACGATCACGGCCGCCGCGGTGAGCAGGATGGGACGGAAGCGCACCACACCTGCCTCTTCGACTGCCAGGGCCAGGGGCATGCCCTCACGCAGCTTCAGCTCGATGAAGTCCACGAGGATGATGCTGTTGCGGACGATGATGCCCGCCCCGGCGATGAAGCCGATCATGCTGGTCGCCGTAAAGAAGGCGCCTAGAAGGCCGTGGGCGGGGATGATCCCGATGAGGGAGAGCGGGATTGGCACCAGGATCACCCAGGGGATCTCGAAGCTTTCGAACCAGCCCACCACCAGCACGAAGATCAGCACCAGCACGGCAGCGAAGGCCATGCCGAGATCGCGGAAGACTTCGAGGGTGATGTGCCACTCGCCGTCCCACTTCATGACCAGGTTTTCGGTGTTCTCCGGATGGGCGAGGCCCAGGCGGACCACTTCGGCGCCGCCGGTCCCCTTCATGGCGTCAATCTTCTTGTTGAGGGAGGCCAGCGCGTAGACAGGGCTTTCGATGGTGCCTGCCAGATCGGAGAATACATAGGTGACGGGCATGAGGTTCTTGTGCATGATGACCGCCTCTTCGCGCCCCTCCTTCACCGTGACCATCTGGCTGATGGGGATCATGCCGCGTGGGCCGGGAACGGTGAGTTGGAGGATCTGGTCCAGGTTTTGTCGCTTCTCGGGCGCGAGCTGGATCACGACGGGTACCTGGCTGGAACCGCGCAGCACATGGAAGGTTCCCGCCGTGTGTCCGTAGCCCGCCATGTAGAGCGTCTGGATCACGTGGGTTGGGGCCACTCCAAACAAGGCTGCCTTCTCCCGATCCAGCACCAGGCTGATCTTCGGATTGGTGGGATTCAGGGTGGAATCCACGTCGACGATGCCATCCACACTCTTGAATGCCTGGAGGACTTCTCCCGCGAGTCGAGTCCGCTCGGCCTCGGAAGGGCCATAGACTTCAGCCACGATGGTGTCCATGACTGGCGGCCCGGGGGGAATCTCTACCAATTTCATGCGCGCCCCGGCGGGCTTCGAGATCTTTTCCAGTTCGGGACGAAGGCGGACCACGATCTCGTGGCTCTGTTCCTTACGGTCATGTTTGGACACCAGGTTCACCTGGATGTCCACCATTTCCGCCTCCTGGCGGAGGAAGCTGTGGCGCACCATACCCACGAAGGTGAAGGGCGCGGCCTCGCCCGCATAGACCTGCACATCCTTGACCGTGGGTTCCTTCAGTAGCCGGCGGGCGATTTCCTGGCCGATGGCTACCGAATTCTCTTTCGGGGTCCCTGCCGGAAGGTCGAGT
>CAIXHJ010000505.1 GCA_903919165.1 uncultured Holophagaceae bacterium | reverse complement strand
GGCCTCTGCCGCCATCGAGAAGGATGTCCGGGACTTCCGGAGACTGCTGCTTGGCTGACAATCCAACAAAGAACCAGCCAATCCCTGTCTGTCTAGATCGTTGTATCCCTGCGAAACTACCGCTTTGGAGGTTGACATGAACCGATCCACCTGGCTGCGTTGGGGCCTTTCCCTCGCCACCGCACTGTCCTCAGCAATCCTTCCGGCCGCGCCGCCGCAGGAGAAGTCCGTCATCCTCGCCACCACCACCAGTACCCAGGATTCAGGGCTGCTGGATGATTTGCTCCCCCTTTTCGAGAAACAAACGGGCTATGTGGTGAAAACCATCGCCGTGGGGTCCGGCCAGGCCATCGCCATGGGGAAGCGAGGCGAGGCCGATGTCCTGCTGGTCCACTCCCCCGAGGCCGAGATGGCGCTGCTGGCCGATGGGGCCGGGATCCACCGCCGCCTCGTCATGCACAACGATTTCATCCTGGTGGGGCCGCCTCAGGATCCGGCGGGCATCGCGAAGCACACGGCCCAGGAGAGCTTCCAGCGCATCGCCGCGGCAAAGTCGATCTTCTTCTCCCGCGGCGACAACTCGGGCACCCATGCCCAGGAGCTGAAGCTCTGGAAAGCCGCGGGTATCGTTCCGGAAGGACAGTCCTGGTATCAGCAGACGGGCCTCGGCATGGGCCAGACCCTGGCCATCGTCGCTGAAAAAAAGGCCTACACCTTGTCTGATCGGGGCACGTACCTCGCCCTGCAGAAAAAGCTGGGCCTTTTCATCCTTCATGAAGGCGATCCCTCCCTCCGGAACGTCTACCACGTCATCGAGCTTGATCCGGCGCGGTTCCCCAAGGTGAATGCGGCCGGAGGCCGCGCCTTTGCCGACTTCCTGGTGTCGAAAGCCGGCCAGGCCCGCATCAAAGAATTCGGAATCGCAACCTATGGCTCGCCGCTATTCTTCCCTGATGCCGACGCCCTGGAAGCGGGCGCCGGGCGGAGGTAGACCCCATGTCGAATGCCATCTTCAGCCTTCCCGAATCGCACAGCGAGCCGATCCTGCCGTACGCCCCCGGGTCGAAGGAGAGGGCTCTGTTGAAGGCCGAATTGGAGCGGCAGTACCACCAGGAGATCGAGATCCCGCTGATCATCGCCGGCAAGGAGGTCCGCACCGGCAGGACCCAGAAGGCCGTCTGCCCCCACGACCACCAACATGTGCTGGCCCGCTACCACGAAGCCGGCGAAGCCGAAGTGCGCCTGGCCATCGACGCCGCCCTGTCCGCCAAGAAGGACTGGGAGGCCACGCCCTGGGAAGACCGAGCCGCCATCTTCCACAAGATGGCCAGCCTCATCTCCTCCAAGTACCGCTACATCCTGAACGCCGCGACGATGCTGAACCAGTCCAAGAGCGCCTTCCAGGCGGAGATCGACAGCACCTGCGAAACCGCGGACTTCTTCCGCTTCAACGCGAAGTTCATGGAGGACATCTACCGGCACCAGCCCATTTCTGATCCCCATGTGTGGAACCGTGTCCACTACCGCGCCCTTGAAGGCTTCGTGCTCGCGGTGACGCCCTTCAACTTCACGGCCATCGGCGCCAACCTCGCCACCGCCCCCGCCATCATGGGCAACACCGTGGTCTGGAAGCCCGCCTCCACGTCCATCTTGTCGAACTTCTATCTCATGCAGCTTTTCAAGGAAGCCGGCCTTCCTGAAGGCGTCGTCAACTTCATCCCCGGCCGCGGCTCCATGATCGCCAGGATCGCCCTGGAGGACCCCAACTTCGCCGGTCTCCATTTCACGGGTTCCACGGGGGTCTTCAACAGCATGTGGAAGACCATCGCCGACAACCTTGGGCGCTACCGCAGCTATCCGCGCATCGTGGGCGAGACCGGCGGCAAGGATTTCATCTTCATGCACAGCTCCGGCGATGGTGCCGAAGTGGCTGCCGCCATTGTGCGCGCCGGTTTCGAGTACCAGGGGCAGAAGTGCTCGGCCTGCTCCCGGGTCTACCTTCCATCCTCGCGCTGGACCGAGCTGAAGGACCGTGTCCTGGCCCTGCTGGCCGAAGTGAAGATGGGCGACGTGCGGGACTTCCGAAACTTCTTTAACGCCGTCATCGACGAGGCCGCCTTCGACAACACCATGCAGTACATCGAGCAGGCACGGAACGCTGAGGATGCTCAAATCATCGCGGGCGGCCGGGGCGACAAGTCCGTGGGATATTTCATCGAGCCCACCGTCATCCTCACCACGAATCCCAAGTTCGTGACCATGGAGGAAGAGATCTTCGCGCCGGTGGTCACGATCTACGTCTACGACGACGAAAAGCTGGACGAAACCCTGAAGATCGTGGACGAGACTTCCCCCTATGCTCTCACCGGCTCGATCTTCGCCAAGGATCGATACGTCATCAACCACCTCACCGCGGTGCTCGCCAACTCCGCGGGCAACTTCTACATCAACGATAAGCCCACGGGCGCCGTCGTGGGCCACCAACCCTTTGGCGGGGCCCGCGCCTCCGGCACCAATGACAAGGCCGGCAGCTTCCTTAACCTGATCCGGTGGACCTCTCCCCGCACCATCAAGGAGAGCTTCACCCCACCCGTTGACATCAAGTTCCCCTTCCTGGAAGCAGAGTAGTGGCGAGATGGATCTGATCTGGGAGGGCCTTCGGAAGGCGCTGGAGCTGCTGCTTGCGCTGGATCCTGAGGTGCTCAGGATCACCTTTCTCTCTCTCAAGGTGTCCGGCATCGCCACCCTGCTCAGTGTCGTGCTGGGACTCGGCCTCGCCATCCTGGTGGCCCTCAATGACTTTCCAGGCAAGCGCCTGGTCATCGCCCTGCTGAACACGGGCATGGGGATTCCCCCCGTGGTGGTGGGCCTCTTCGTGACCGTGATGCTGTGGCGGTATGGGCCCCTCGGCTTCCTGGGGATCCTCTACACACCCTCGGCCATCATCCTGGCCCAGTTGGTCATCGCCACGCCCATCATCGCCGGCCTGGGACTCGCCGCCCTCCAGCATCTGCAGCCAGGCCTGCGTCTGCAGATCCTGTCCCTGGGCGCCACCCGGGCCCAGATGGTCTGGCTGCTGCTGCGGGAAGCCCGCCTTCCCCTCCTGGCGGCGGTGATGGCGGGTTTCGGTGGCGTCATTTCCGAGGTGGGCGCATCGATCATGGTGGGTGGCAACATCAAGGGGAGCACCCGGGTGCTCACCACGGCCACGGTGATGGAGACCAGCCGCGGCAATTTCGATGTGGCCTTCGCCCTCAGCTTCATCCTGCTGGCGCTGGCCTTCTCGGTGAACGCCCTGCTCACCCACCTCCAACAGCGGAGTGGACACCGATGACCCGGGAGACGCTCCTCCAGGCCCGGAACCTCCAGGTGCACCGTGGGGGCGTCCAGGTGCTTGAGGTGCCGGTACTGGATCTGCGCGCCGGAGAAGTGCTCGCCCTCATGGGGCCCAACGGCGCCGGGAAAAGCACCCTCCTGCTGGCCCTGGCCGGCCTCCTGCCCCATTCGGCAGGTGAGCTTCGATTCAGGGGCACCTTGCTCCAGTCTCGAGGCCACAGGGAAGCCTTCCGCCGCCGAATGACCATGGTGTTCCAGGACCCATTGCTCTTAGACGCCACGGTGGCCCAGAACATCGCCTTGGGTTTAAAGCTGCGTGGTATCGCGGCGGCGGAACGAAATTCGCGAGTACGAGACTGGGCCAAAAGGCTGGGGCTCGGGGAGCTGTTGGACCGCTCGGCGCGCCACCTGTCCGGCGGTGAGGCCCAACGCACAGCCCTGGCGCGGGCATTCGTCCTCCACCCGGAGATCCTCTTCCTGGATGAGCCCTTCTCCTCCGTGGATACCCAGACCCGGGAGGGGCTGCTCGACGACCTGGGCCACATCCTGGCAGAAACCGGCACCACCGCCGTGATCGCCACCCATGACCAGGGCGAAGCGGCCAGGCTGGCCCACCGTCTGGCCGTGATGCAGGAGGGGCGCATCGTTCAGCTGGGAGGACTGCGGGAGGTCATCAACCACCCGGAGCATCCCTTCGTTGCCACCTTCGTGGGCATGGAAACGCTGCTCAAGGGACAGGTCGTGTCCAGCCGCGAGGGCTTGATCTCCTTGCGCCTCCGGAAAGATTCTGGAGACCGGGAGGTGGTTGCGCTCGGCGAGGCCCAGCCCGGCCGAATGGTCCTGGTCGGGGTGCGGCCCGAGCATGTGGCCTTGTCTTTACAAATCGACAACACAAGCAGCGCCCGAAATGTCTTCCTCGGGGCTGTGACAAAGGTCATACCGCGGGGCCCCTTCTTCAAGGTTGAGTTGGACTGCGGCTTCTTCCTGGCGGCTTACGTGACCGCCCAATCCATGTCAGAACTCGGCCTTGAGCCAGGCCGCGCCGTGGTGGCCTCCTTCAAAGCCACCTCTGTCCATCTCATCCGCAAGGAGGGTCTCGACCCAGAACTGTGACTGGCGTCCATTGCGGGCCCGGAGGCCCAGGACTAGCCTCTGTTGAGGGATGGCGGTGCCGTTCCCGTCAGGTTATGCGTTCCTTGAATCCCGCCCGGAGGCTCCTGCGCCATGAAACAGCTGGTGATCGATTTCACGAAGTGTGACGCAGGGCGCCACTGCGATCACGAGTGTGAGCTGGAGTGCGCCGTCAAGGTCTTCAAGGTGAACGATCCCGCACAGGCGGCACTCCAGATCAAGGCCTATGAGGACGGCGGCGGCCACGCCGTGCTCTGTGACCAGTGCGGCGATTGCGTGGTCGTCTGTCCCTCTGAGGCACTGAAGCGCAACAAGCTGGGCGTCGTGATAATCGACAAGAAGGTCTGCGTGGGCTGCTACATGTGCATCGGGTTCTGCGAGAAGGAGGCCTTCATGAGGAACTCCGACTGGATCACGCCCCACAAGTGCACGTCCTGCGGCATTTGCGTGAAAGTATGCCCCCACGGGGCCCTCTCCATCGTGGATGTCCCCGAGCCTGCTCTCCGGATTATCTGAGGAGTACCCATGAGCCAGCTGGCGTTTGATCCCTCCAAAGTCATGGACATCGACTACACCAAGCGCACCGAGTACCTGGAGGGCCTCGAAGCCATCAAGGCCGCCCACAAGGTGCTCAAGGAGATCACCTACACGCCCAGCCTGCCGGACCGGGGCTACAACAACCGCACGCTCTATGTGAACGTGGACTCCCTGGAGGTCAAGGAAAAGCCCGTCACCCAGCAGATGAAGGATGTCTTCATCGGCGGCCGCGGCTTCGGCCTCTACCATCTGTGGAACGCGGTGCGACCCACCACCCGCTGGAATGACCCCGAGAACGAGATCGTCATCAGTCCCGGGCCCGTGTGCGGGATGACCCAGTACGCGGGCACCGGAAAGTCCCTGGTGCTGAGCCTCTCACCCCAGACCGACATCCCCATCGACTGCAACGTGGGCGGCTTCTTCGGCCCCCTGCTCAAATTCTCCGGGTTCGACGCGCTCGAACTCCAGGGGAAGTCGAACAAGGACATCATCCTGTTCATCGACGGCGTGAAGGGCATCATCCGCCTTGAGGAGGCCCCGACCGATCCAGTGGACAGCCATGTGCTCGGGGAAGTCCTGACCCATATGTACGCCGAGAACGAGGCCGACCTGCCGAACATCTCGGTGGTCTCGACCGGCGCCGCCGCCGAGCACAGCCTCATCGGCATGCTGAACTTCTCCTTCTACGACCGCCGCCGGAAGTGCGTCCGCTTCAAGCAGGCCGGGCGCGGCGGCATCGGTACGGTGTTCCGGAACAAGCGCATCCGCGCCCTGGTCATCCGTGGCCCCAAGGTCGCCGGAGACCTCAACCACCCCGCGGATCCCGAGACCATCGCCAAGACCGGCATCAAGTTCCACAAGGAGATTCGCGAGAACGATCCCCACCAGTGCATGATGCGCCGCAATGGTACGGCCCACATCGTGGAGATCATGGATGCCTACGACCTGCTGCCGGTCCACAATTTCCAGTACGGCTCACACCCGGATGTCCACAAGATCGACTCCAGCTACTGGCAGCAGCGCTGCACCCAGCTCACCGTGGATGGCTGCTGGTACGGCTGTTCCATGGCTTGTGCCAAGGGTGCCGACGGCCTCGTCCTCAAGACCGGCCCCTACAAGGGCCACATGGTCACGGTCGATGGTCCCGAGTACGAGAACACGGCGGGACTGGGCTCCAATTGCGGCGTCTTCGATCCCGATGACCTGCTGGAACTGAATTTCTACTGCGACACCTACGGCATCTGCACCATCACCTACGGCACGCTCACGGCCTTCATCATGGAGTGCTTCCAGCGCGGCATCCTCAACAAGGAACGCACCGGCGGCCTGGAGATGGCCTGGGGCAACGCCGAAGCCGACCTCGAGATGATGCACCAGATGGCCCGGGGTGAAGGCTTTGGCAGGATCGCCGGTCTGGGCGTGAAGAAGATGAAGGAGCACTTCATCAAGAACGGCTGGGGCGACCCGCAGCTCATCAACGACATCGGCATGGAGAACAAGGGGCTCGAGTACTCCCAGTACATGTCCAAGGAATCCTTGGCGCAGCAGGGCGGCTACGCGCTCACCAACAAGGGGCCTCAGCACGATGAGGCCTGGCTGATCTTCATGGACATGGTGAACAAGCAGCTGCCCACGTTCGAGGACAAGGCGGAAGCGCTCTACTACTTCCCCCTCTTCCGCACCTGGTTCGGCCTCAACGGCTTCTGCAAGCTGCCCTGGAACGACGTGGTGCCCGCAAACAACAGCTCTCAGCCAGAAGCCCATAAGGTGCCCGAGCACGTGCAGAACTACGTGGATCTCTTCAGCGCCACCACCGGCATCAAGATCACCAAAGAAGACCTGATCATGCAGTCGGCACGGGTCTACAACTTTCAGCGGGTGTTCAACATCCGCATGGGCAAGGGCCTGCGCCTGCACGACGCCGCGCCCTACCGCTCCTTGGGCCCTGTCACCCGCGAGGAGTACGAGTCCCGCGCCGAACGCTATGACAAGCAGATCGTCGACGAGATGGGCCTCGATCCCACCGGTAAGAGTTCCGCGGAGAAGATGGCCCTCCACCGGGAATGGCGCACCAAGCGCTTCTCCATGCTCATGGATGCCGTATACACCCGCCGGGGCTGGACCCTGGATGGCGTGCCCACCCTGGAGCGCCTGAAGGAGCTGGGCCTGGATGCCTTCCCTGAAGTGGTAGAAGTAGTGAAGCAGCACCTCTCCTGAGAAAATTGACCGCCTTGTGGCCAATTTTCTTGGTGGAACAGACAAGACAAGGCAGGCTTCAACCATGCTACTGGTGAACGAAGAACCGCTTGAATGGCACGATGGCATGACGGTCCGGGATGTCCTCTGCGCGCGGAACTACCGCTTCCCCATGCTGATCATCCACGTGAACGACGCGCTGATCCTGAAGAAGGACTACGACACGACGACCATCTCGGATGGAGCCGTGGTGAAGGTCATCCACCTCATCAGCGGCGGTTGAACGCAAATGGGCCGGGGGGCCTTGAGGCGGCCTCCCGCTATTCGGTGAAGTGCCTGTTCAGAGCTCCAGGATGATCCCCTGGGCCAGTTCCACCTGGCCGCTGAAGTTGATGACGCTGGTCTGGCGGCGCATGTAGGCCTTCCACGCGTCGGACCCGCTTTCGCGGCCACCACCGGTCTCCTTCTCGCCACCGAAGGCTCCGCCGATCTCGGCGCCGCTGGTGCCGGTGTTCACGTTGGCGATGCCGCAGTCGCTGCCCGCCGCGGAGAGGAAGAGCTCGCTCTCCCGCTGATCATTGGTGATGATGGCGCTGGAGAGTCCCTGGGGCACTCCGTTCTGAAGGGCGATGGCCTCCTCGATCGTCTTGTAGGTCATGAAGTAGAGCAATGGGGCGAAGGTCTCCTCCTTCACGATGGGGAGGTTGCCGATCACTTCCGCGATGCAGGGGGTCACGTAGCAAGCCCCCGCAGCAGGCAGCTTCTCGCCGCCGCACAGGATCTTCCCACCCTGCGCCTTCACCGTTTCGATGGCGTCCAGCATGGTATTCACGGCCACGGCGTCCACCAGGGGGCCCATGAGGTTCTTCCCGTCCCGGGGATCGCCGATGGCCGTCCTGCTGTAGAGCTCCAGCAGCCGCGTCTTGAAGGCCTCCGCGATGGACTCATGGACGATGATGCGGCGGGTGGTGGTGCAGCGTTGGCCGGAGGTGCCGATGGCACCGAAGTAGATGGAAGGGACAGCAATGTCCAAGTCGGCCTTGTCGCTGACAATCACGGCGCCATTGCCACCTAGTTCGAGGATGTGCCGGCCGAAGCGTTCCTGCACCAGCTTCCCCACGTGGCGGCCGCCGGGCACGGAACCCGTGTAGGACACCAGGGCCACGCGGGGATCGGTGTTGATGAGGTCCCCGATGTCGCTGCCCTTGCCGATGGCCAGGCTGCAGATGGCGGGATCGAAGCCGAACTCCAGGAGCACCTTCTCGGCGATCTTCGTGCAGGCGATGGCCGTGAGTGGTGTCCTGGAAGAGGGCTTCCACAGCACCGTGTCGCCGCAGACTAACGCGAGGGCGGTGTTCCAGCTCCACACCGCCACAGGGAAGTTGAAGGCCGTAATGACCCCCACCACGCCGAGGGGATGCCACTGCTCCTGCAGGCGGTGCATCCGGCGCTCGCTGGGCATGGTGAGGCCGTAGAGCTGCCGTGAAAGACCCACGGCCAGATCGCAGATGTCGATCATCTCCTGGACCTCGCCCAGGCCCTCGCGCAGCGTCTTGCCCATCTCCAAGGTGATGAGCTCCGCCAGGGCCGCCTTGTTCCGGCGAAGCGCGTCTCCAATCTCCTTCACCACCTCCCCGCGCTTGGGGGCGGGCACCAACTTCCAGGAGGCGAAGGCCTGGTGGCATTTGACCAGGATGCCGTCGAATTCCTGGGGGGTAACGTTGACCACGGTGGCCAGCACCTCCCCGTGGATCGGGGACACGACTCTCTGGGCCTTGCCACTCCCAGCCCATTCACCTGAGAACCCGCCGGGGTTCGTCTCGAAAACACCCAACGAATTCAGGACCTGACTCACGACCCACCCCCAGGATTCATTTATATCGTTCATTGAATCAATTAAAATATTCATTTATTTCACAACAACCATGAATATAATTCATAGTCATGGATCCACGGCTCGATCTTGCCCAGCTCCGAACCTTCCATACCCTCGCCCAGGTGGGCAGCTTCACGGCCTGCGCCCGCCGGCTGAACCGGACCCAGTCCGCGATCAGCCACGCCATGACCAAGCTGGAGGGCCTCGTCGGCACGCCCCTGCTGGACCGCAGTGGGCGGGAGTTGGGTCTCACGGAAGAAGGACGGCGCCTCCACCTGGCCTGCGAGCAGGCCTTCGCCACCCTCGACGCCGCCGCGGATGACCTGCGGCGGCACCAGACGCATGCCAAGGGGCGACTCCGCTTAGGTGCCACGGTCGAGTTCGGGAGCAGCATCCTGATGCGGCACATGCAACCCTTCCTTGCCACGAACCCGGAATTGGAGATCGACTTCACCCTCAGCCAGGACCTGCTGGCTCCCCTGCTCCGGGACGACCTCGATCTGATCATCGACTGCCGGGAACACCCCCTGCCCACGCTGAAGAAGACGCTCCTGTTCCGGGAGACCTACGTGGTGGCCTGCACTCCGGCCTTCCGCAGGGCCCACCGGTTGCGCGCTCCGGCGGACCTCTCCCGCGGACCAGCGCTCTCCCTGGATAAGGCGGGTGCCTGGTGGAACCGCTTCCTCCTGGCTGTGCCGGATCACGAGCAGCCACAACTGGACCAGATCATCGCGGTGAACCACATCCGGGCCATGATCCACGCTGCCATCGAAGGCATGGGTGCCCTGCTGGTGCCTCGGTACAGCGTGCTGGAGGAACTCCGGAGTGGCGACCTCGTGGCGCTGTTCCCAGCCATCCACCTCGCGGAGGATCGCTTCTCCATCTACCAGAAGAAG